>WGCP01000050.1 GCA_015493715.1 Desulfobulbaceae bacterium | reverse complement strand
TTGTAATGCCGGTTTTGCGCTCTATGGCGATAGCCTGACCCGGTGGGCCGACAGTGTGCCGGTTAATCTTGTGATCATTGGTTTGATTGTTCTGGGTGGGATTGGTTTTTTTGTGATGACGGATGTGGTCGACTTGGTTGTCCATCGGATCGGCCCAGGCAGGAGGGGGCCGCATAAATTTTTAAGTTGGTATTCACGGGTGGTGGTCAAGACGACAATTTATCTTATTGTCGGGGGAACACTGGCTATCTTTATCGGTCAGTGGTGGGGACAACCCCATCAACTCTCTCTTGGTCATGTCCTGTTGACCGGCCTTTTTCAGTCGGTTTCCTGCAGAACGGCGGGATTCAATACTGTTGATATCGGCGGGCTTACCGATGTGACCCTGTTGTTTATGATGGCGCTCATGTATATCGGAGCTGCGCCCGGCTCCTGTGCCGGTGGTATAAAGGTGACGACTTTTCGGATTGTCCTGGCCTTTCTGCATGCGGAACTGTTGGGCAGAGATCAGGCGGTTGTCGGGAAAATAGCGGCCTCAAGAGAGGCGGTACGAAAGGCCCTGTCGCTGGCTGCTTTTTCCGTGCTGCTTGTCTGCGGTGCAATTATTGTCTTAAGTATAAGTGAGCGCTGGGGGCTACCCAGGACCCAAATCCAGCCGACACTGCTTGCCATCAGTTTTGAGGTGGTTTCCGCTTTTGCCACGGCCGGGCTGTCCATGGGGCTGACCTCTCATCTTTCACTGGTGGGTAAGTATGTCATTATCACACTCATGTTTATCGGGCGCTTGGGGCCTCTTGTTTTTGTCGGCGTCTTAAGCACCCTCAACCGAAGGGTTGCCTACAGCCGTCCTGATTCGGATCTGCTCATCGGATAGGAGAAACCAGCATGCCTTAACGGCATAACAAATCATGAAAATCAACTGGTTACGACTGAAACATATGTAACCCTGTTTTCGGAGAAAATAATATGAAAGGGGAAGTCGCCGTTATCGGATTGGGAAAATTTGGTTTTTATTTCGCCGTTACCCTTGTTGATCTCGGCTTTACCGTTATCGGGATTGACAATAGACAGAACAGGGTTCAAGAGGCACGGGACAGGTTACATCAGGTGTATAAGATTGATTCGACCAATAAGGAGGCCCTGGAGCAGATAGGCCTTGCCGAGGTCTCCCATGTACTCATCAGTGTAGGGGATTCGATCGCCGCCTCATCCATGATTGCCATGTACGCCAAAGAGCTGGGCATTCCGCATGTCTGGGTTAAGGCCGTTAATGCCGATCACCAACGGCTCCTCTACCGGCTGGGCGTTGACGAGGTGATTATTCCGGAACAGATGGCAGCGGTCCAGCTGGCATCCAAGGTGGCCATTCCCGGATTTTTGCAGTATGCCACCTTTGATCCCGAGGTTTCTTTTCAAGAGCTGACCATTGACCGGTGGGCCGGTAAAAGTCTGCGTCAGCTCGACTTGACAAGACGATACCAGATTCAGGTAATCTCAGTGAAGAAACAGGATGCGGAGAAGATAGAATATACTCCTGATCCGGACTATATTTTTCAGCCGGGAGATAAAATAATTATCCTGCGTAACACAAACACCTCAACCAAGCTTAAATCATAGGCGTATCTTTGCGTCCGTAGAGGGAAGATACTTTGCCGACCACAGGCGGAAGATAAAGCGTAGGTTATTCGGATAGTTATTTTTTCCCGTGGTCCGGCTCCAGTATGGATTCCAATTCCTGCCAGCGATCATAGAGCTGTTCCACCTCTGTCTGCAGTTGCTGCTGCTCGGTCCAATATTGATTGACACGATCATGGTCGGCGACAATTTCCGGGTCGGCAAGCAGGTTTTGTAATTCTTCCAGCCGTTCTTCCAGAGGGAGAATCTTTTCTTCGATAGTGTCATACTCCCGCTGGTCCATGTAGGAGAGTTTTTCTGTTTTTCTTTTGGCTTTGTTGTGCGGTTTGTTGTTTTTTAGGGAAGATTTTCCAGGCTCTGTCCCTTGCCGAAGCCAGTCCAGCCATTGGGTATAATCGGCAAAAAAACGTGTTCGGCCCCGGCCGTCGAAACCAAGAACCCTATCGCAGATTTTTTCCAGGAGAAAACGATCATGGGTAACCAGGACCAGAGCGCCCGGAAATTCGAGCAGGCTTTCTTCCAGGACATTGAGTGATGGAATGTCCAAGTCGTTTGTCGGCTCATCAAGAAGCAGGATATCAGCCGGCTGCCGCATTAAACGGGCGATCAGGATTCGTGCCTGCTCACCGCCGGATAGCCGTGCTACAGGAGTTTCCAGCTGGTCCGGCCGGAAAAGAAAACGTTTGGCCCAGGTGACGACGTGGACGGACCTGTCCTGGTACATTATTGAATCACCATCGGGGGCCAGAGCGCGTTTCAGGGTTTGCTCAGGGTCAAGCTGTTGCCGTCTCTGGTCAAAGGAGACAATACGTACAGCATCGGCAGTTGTTATGGTGCCGTTGTCGGGGCGGAAAACTTCGGACTGGTCGTCGGCATGGGCGAGCAGCTGCATGAGTGTCGATTTGCCGCAGCCGTTACCGCCAAGCAGGCCGAGACGTGATCCATTGGTAAGAATAAGGTCAAGGTCATTAAACAAGATGCGACCATCGAACCCCTTGCTTATTTCATGGGCGGTCAGTAGCTTTTTTGTTTTTCTGCCGGTGGCTGCAAAATCGATCTGAACCTGTCCGTTTGCCCGATTCCTGGTTTTGGTTTTCTCCAGCTTTTCAGCAAGGTCACCGGCGGCATCGATCCTGTATTTTGCCTTGGTGCTTCTCGCTTTTGGCCCACGCCTGAGCCATTCGGTTTCCCGGCGCATCTTATTGGCCAGCCTGGATTCCAGAGCCTGCTGCTGTTCGAGGAATTCCTTGCGTTTAACCATAAAATCGCTGTAGACACCCCTGGTCTGAAGAGAACCGTCCGGAAAGACGGCCGACAGTTCTATGACGCGATTCACGGTATTTTCCAGAAACCTGCGGTCATGACTAACCATGAAAAAGGCGGATGGGCTTTCCGGCAGGCGAGAGGCAAGCAGTTTTTCCAGCCAGAGTATTCCTTCAATATCAAGGTGATTGGTGGGCTCGTCCATGAGCAGGATATCGGGATGGCCGATAAGGGCACGACAAATGGCCAGCCGTTTTCTCCAGCCGCCTGAAAGTTGATTGACCGGACAATCAGGGTTTGGGAATTCAGCCCTGCTTACCAGGGTATGCGCTCTGCTTAAAGCCTCGACTTCAGCATGGGGAATTTGAGCGAGTCCGGCAAGCAGATTGTCGATAATTGAATGGTTTTCGTTAAAAGTGTCTTCCTGGGCCAGAAAACCCACCCGTGTGTTTTTGGGAAGGAAAACCCGGCCGCTGTCGGCCTCCATCAAACCGGCGAGAATTCGTAACAGCGTAGATTTCCCCGAGCCGTTGGGACCTATCAGGCCGACATGGTCACCCTTGTGGAGGACAATATCAATGCCTGAAAACAGAGTCTGGATACCAAATGCCTTGCTCAGGCCCTGGCCGCTAAGTAAGGGGGACATGATACCCTATCTGAAAAATTCCGATAAACCAGCATGGCTGGACCAAATTTTCAGGACTCAGCCATGGCCGGCAATGAAGATATTCTGTAATCACAAGATGTTAATCATTTTTTGGGTAAAACAGATGCGCTCAGATCTGGCCGAGTTGGGGACTGTCCGCTCTTGGGTAGGAGCCTATCCATTCGTAAAATGGGCAGGTCTCCTGCAGAATATCACAACATTCGCGAATAATTGGATCCTCTATGTGACCGGCTATGTCCAGGAAAAAAAGATATTTCCATTGCTTGCCCTTTATCGGCCGCGATTCGATTTTGGTCAGGTCGACATTGCGGTCTGAGAGAACGGAGAGGACTTCTTTCAACGCTCCAGGCTTGTTCACCAGCAGGCTGAGGAGCAGGGAAGTTTTGTCATTGCCGCTTTTACTCGGCGACTGTTTGCCGATAACCAGGAATCTGGTGGTGTTGCCCCGATAATCTTCAATACCCTTGACGACCACCTGTAAATTATAGGTCTTAATGGCAAGGGAGCTGGCAATGGCGCCAATGTTCGGATTGTTGGCCGCCATCTTGGCGGCTGCACCGGTGGAAAATACCGGCAGGGTAGGGGTATCCGGCATGTGTTTTCGCAGCCATTCCCGGCATTGGGCCAGGGGCTGGGTATGGGAGGCAACGGTCTGGATATCGGCAATGTTCCCTGATTGACAGACAAGATTATGCGAGATGGCAAGCTGCAGTTCACCGCAGATCTTGACGTTGTATTTCATAAAGGAATCCAAGGTGGAAAAAACAGCCCCTTCAATTGAATTCTCAACAGGGACCATGCCATATTCCACCCGCTCCTTATCAACCTCATGAAAGACATCGTCAATGGATTCCATGGACATATAATCGGCTGACTGACCGAAATACTTGACACCGGCCAAGTGGGTATAGGTTGCTTCCGGTCCAAGGTACGCAACAGCTGTTTTCTTTTGAGAAAGACGGCATGTGGTGATGATTTCGTGAAAAATAGAGCGCAGGGCACGCTCGGGAAAGTCACCTTTGTTGTCGTTGAGCAATCGTTCATAGATTTCCAGTTCCCGTTTCGGATCCCATTTCGCCCTGTTTGCTCCGGTTTTCAGCCTGCCGATTGTTTTGGCACAGGCAAGACGTTCCTTGAGCAGGCCGAGCATGGTGTCGTCTATTTCGTCAATACGTTTCCGTAGCTGAGTAATGGTTGGTTTATTGTCATTCATCGGAAAGAGTTCGCTCCCGTCTGGTTGAAGCCATAGGCTTTTTGGTGCAATTTTCAGGGCAAAAAGACTTTATATGCTAAATCATCTTTTGGTTGTTGCAAAGAAAAAAACATATTTTCAGCCGATCAAATGAAAAAGAGTTGCGCTCAATCGTGTTTTTAATAATATATACCTTCTGTTCTCCGGGCCGTGCGGCAAGAGAAGTGTCTCTAATGCGCCGAATTTTGGTGGCCGTTCATCAGGAGCATCGTAACGGTATGAATGATCTCATAAATGGTGGACGAGATCAAGTTTTCCATGGTCCATGGACGACCTGTTTTTATGAGAAGACAGGAAAATAAACAAAAGAGCATGTCATGAGTGAATTTGTGGTCAATAAAACCTATGCCGAAATTAATGCCCGTATTCAGGCCGGTGAGGCGGTGGTGGTAACGGCGGAAGAGATGATAGATATTGTCGATAAAAACGGCCCGGTTGAAGCGGCACGCAAGGTAGATGTGGTGACGACCGGCACTTTTTCAACCATGTGCTCTTCCGGTGCTTTTTTTAATTTTGGCCAGACCACGCCGACTATAAAGGCCCAGAAGGTCTGGGTCAATAAAGTACAGGCCTATGCCGGTCTTGCGGCCATAGATTTTTATCTCGGTGCCACGGAACCGGCCGAGGATGATCCGTTGAACAAGGTCTATCCAGGGGAATTCAGATATGGCGGCGGCCATATTATCGAGGACCTTGTCGCCGGGAAAAAAGTTTTTCTTGAGGCCAAGGCCTATCCTACCGATTGTTATGCCAATCACAAATGCAAAAAGGAGATGACCCTGGCTGATTTTCCCCATGCCCTGTTGTGTAACCCGCGCAACGGGTATCAGAATTATAACTGCGCGGTAAATCTGTCGGATAAAACCGTCTATACCTATATGGGGAGCTTGAAACCTAAATGCCGTAATGCCAATTATTGCAGTGCCGGTCAGCTGAGTCCTTTGCTCAATGATCCCCTGTACAGGACCATAGGGCTTGGTACCCGTATATTTCTTGGTGGTGGCATCGGTTATGTTACCTGGCACGGCAGTCAGCATAATCCAGGGGCACCCCGAGGGAAAAACGGCGTACCTGTACGACCGGCAGGCACCATGATGGTACAGGGCGATCTTAAACAGATGTCCGCCGATTGGCTGCGTGGGGTAAGTATCCAGGGCTATGGCTGTTCACTGGCCGTGGGGTTGGGAGTGCCGATCCCGATTCTTAATGAAGAAATGGCCAGGTTCACTGGTGTTTCCGATGCGGAAATATTTACCCAGGTTGTGGATTACGGGCATGATTATACCAATGGCATCGCCCGCACCTATGGTGAAGTAAGCTACGCCCAGCTCAAGAGCGGCACCATTGAAGTGGCAGGCAAGAAGGTGCCCACTGCTCCACTTTCATCCTATGTCAAAGCCGTTGAAATCGCGGAAATATTGAAAAAAAGGATTTTGGAAGGAAAGTTTCTTCTTTCCGAACCGGTTGCTCCGTTCCCGACAGTGGATTTTTCATTTGATGAATAGCTATTGCGCGAGTTGGAGTGGGTTCTTTGCTGTCGCTTGAACAAAAGACTGCAAAACTCCATGGTTTGCTGCATGAATATGCCGGGGTGGCCGTGGCATTTTCCGGTGGAGTTGACAGCTCGTTTTTATTGAAGTCAGCTTTAGATGTATTAGGGGCCGGCAATGTGCTGGTTCTTCATGCAAAGAGTTGTCTGGTGAGCTTGCCGGAACGGCAACAGGCTGAAAACTGGCCTGCGAGGCATGGTTTTCACGGTGTTGAATTCCTGACGATAGAGTTGCAACCGCTTTTGTGGAAGGAATTTGTAGAAAACAGCGAGCGCCGCTGTTATTTTTGTAAGCTCAGGATGTATAAAGAATTTCTAGCGGTGATGCATCGCTATGATCTGCATGTTCTTCTGGATGGGACAAATACCGATGATTTGAAGGACCGGCGGCCCGGGTTGTCAGCCATTCATGAACTTGGCGTACAAACGCCGCTGGTAGATGCTGGATTTGGTAAAAATGACATTCGTGCATCCAGCCGGAGTCTAGATCTTGATACCTGGGATATTCCCTCGGCTTCCTGTCTTGCCACTCGTATTCCCCATGGTGTTGAAATAACACAATATCTCCTGGAGAAAATTGCATCGTACGAAGAGGGCATGGCCACCTTTGGTTTCACGGGATGTCGTGTACGGCTGCATCCACAGCGAAACGATACCGTGTTCCTGCAGATTTTACATTCGGATTTTGATCGATTAGCCCGGCCCGGTATGCGGCAAGCTATTGTCCGGTTTTTTCAGAGATCGGGCATTACCGATATTTTTTTGAATCTGCAGGGGAGGGAAATGATGGTAGCCTCCATGTCGTCGTAATGCGTCGTTTTGTTTTTTATTTCCGTTTTTTATTCTTTTTTTGATGCTATCGTTAAGTTTTCCAGAAGAAAAGATCATTTTATAAGGTGGAAAAGGAAATATTTCGGCCGCAATCTGCCTGCAGAGGGGAAAAAATGGTTTTTTTCCTTTGACAAATCCAGTCATCTTTATTTTAATTCCGCTGTTCACGCAGTGGAGCAGATCAGACCATACGTCTGATCAATATCGGCATACATTTTAATTCTGGAGGGAAGAATGAACAAAAAGGAACTCGTAGGGGCAATGGCAGATGCAGCAGACATCAGCAAGGCAGCCGCTGAAAAGGCATTAAACGGTATGCTGGCCGCCGTAACAGGTGCGCTTTCCGAAGGTGATAAGGTAACACTGGTTGGTTTCGGCACGTTTTCCACCGTAAAACGTTCCAAGAGAAAAGCAAAAAATCCCCGCACCGGTGAAATGATCGATATTCCTGCTAAAACGGTTGCTAAGTTTAAACCCGGCAGCAAGCTTGCTGAAGCCGTCAAATAATTTACTTTATTTTTCAATAAGTAACTGATAAATTCTGTTTACATCTTTTTCCATTCCTTCGTGATCCGTTTGTTGTATTTTAGATAACGAAATTGTAATGTCTCGGAAACCTATCCCTTATTCTTTCATGGGAGGTATCTCCGTGACGGATGAATCAGAGATTATTGATACGTTGCTGAACAATAAAAACAACAGGCTTTTGTCTGCTGTTTTTATTTTTTTGTCTTCTCCATTATCCTCTCTTCCCCATTAGGGAGGATTCCGTCGGGGAATAAAAATATTGTCGGGGAGTGGCTCAGTCTGGTAGAGCACAGCGTTCGGGACGCTGGGGTCGGAGGTTCGAATCCTCTCTTCCCGACCAGTTTTTTTGAAAAGGAATTTCAGGATATTATCCTGGAATTCCTTTTTTTAATTGAGGTGAAACGTTTGTAGTGGAAAGAAATCCGCGAGATGTCCACTGTTGACGGCATAAATTTTTATTGTGTTTAAAAAGCGTTGAAATGGGGGTTTTTCCCGGTCAGTTATCAGAAAGCCGGGGAATGGGGTATTGGATATTCTGTTTCGGCCGTCGCCTGCAAGCATGTCCAGCATGTTTCCGCTTGTTCCTTCAACGTCCAGGTGTTCAATCAATTGGTAAAGGGCAAGATTAATTGTCATGAGAAAAGGTGGCATAACCGCCTCCCCATCAGCCTGACACTTCTGAATAGACGACATGGCCCGGCAGGAAAATGGTCGGTTTTCATAGACCCGGCAGAGACCATTGGGATCCAGAAGGGGGCATGGTCCAGGAGCGTGCATTCCTTTTTCTTCCGGTGGTTCCTGTCTGTGCCGACAATGGTGTGCGATTCTGTTTGTTGTCAATGTCGGGATAAAGTGGGGCCTGCGATTAGCCGCATTGATTCGTTCTTGCAGCCGGGTATCGGACAGGACGGAATGTCTCCGCAGGTAGGCGGCCTCAAGGCTGGTTATCGATACATTCACCGAACAACAGGTTGAACATCCGGGTCCGCAGGAAAAGTCCAGTCGGTCGGTAAAATCATCATAAAAACTGTAAAGTGCCTGAAGAGCATCAATTTTGATCATGGGCATCGTGGTCATTGAAAATGGTGGATATCGGAATGGGCCTGTTGGCGTTTTTTGTGAAGACCGTTCTTCCGTTTCATCAATTCAGGTGTGTTGAATCTCCCGATAGTGACATTTTTCATCGTCTGTTACGACGACTTTTTTTGTATAATTCTTTCACACTTTTCCCTGTCTGCTTAAAAACCAAGCTTGATACTCTTGTTAACGGTGATTCTTGAATATGGCTGACCCTGCAACCAATAACTTCGAGTCCAGCACTTTACCAGCGGGTCAGTTGAGTTCCTATCTCTATCTGCTGCGGCGCAATACCAATTATCGCAGATTCTGGATTTCCGGCGTCATAAGCCAGGCCGGGGATTGGTTTAATTACATCGCCATTTTCGTGCTGCTCACCCGTTTAACGGGTTCCGGGGAAGCCGTCAGCTGGTTTCTGATCGCCAAATTTATCCCGACCACGGTTTTAGGACCGGTGGCAGGTGTTGTTGCCGATCGTTTCAGTCGAAAAGATATCCTTCTTTTTTGCGATATCGCCCGTGTCTTTGTTGTCCTTGCCTATCTCCTTGTCAGTCGTGCCGATCAGGTTTATCTGATTTTTTTACTTGCTCTCGTCCAGGAGTCACTTTGGAGTTTCTGGCATCCTGCAAGACAAGCGGTTCTTCCTGATATATGCGCTAAAGAAGAGATCAGTGCCGCCAACGGCCTTTCCGGAGCGTCCTGGTCAATTATGCTTGCTCTTGGTGCGGCAGCCGGCGGTTTTGTTACGGCGGCTTTTGGCTGGCGGACGGCCATTCTCATTGATTCCGCATCCTTTGCTCTTTCGGCGTCGGTGATGCTGATGGTTATAGTGCCGCCACTTAAAAAAAAGAAAAAGGCAGCCTTTTCCCTTGCCCGAATAACAGGGTTGAATGATCTGATTGAAGGACTCTGTTATGTCGGCAGGAACAGGGATGTGGCCGCCCTTCTCATGGTAAAGAGCGGATGGGCAATGTCAGGCGGCATATTGGTTATGTTGACGGTTTTCGGCGAACAGGTTTTTTCCGGCGGCGGCAGCGGCGGTATGTCCGGTGTCCTCTATTCCATGCGAGGACTTGGTGCCGCCGTTGGGCCTATTGTCGCATGGAAGATTTTCGGCGATGGACTACCGGCGATGCGACGGGCCATTGGTGCCGCCTTTTTTATTTCCGCTGCGGCGTATCTGCTGTTTGCCCGGGCGCCTAATATTGCCGTAGCCGGATTTTTTGTTTTTATCGGTCATATCGGCGGGTCTATTCAATGGGTTTTCAGCACCACTTTGCTGCACCGGCTTGTGGATTGTCGATTCCGGGGTCGCGTGTTTGCCGCAGAAATGGGGCTCTTGACCCTGGTTCTCAGTATCTCAACCTGGTTGACCGGAGTTGCCCTGGATCATGGCGTCGATCCAAGAATAATCGTTATTCGACTGGCCTTACTTTTTCTGCTACCCGGATCCTGTTGGCTCGTTTATCTGGTGTATTTTACCGGTAGGAAAGAACCTGAAGTGTAGAGGGATCAAAAAACACCCTATTCTTGGTGTGTTGTGTTCTGTCTTAATGATTACATTTTTGCTGTACGCACCTGTTTTTCACGTGTTGAAATCAAAAAAAATATCTTGATTCTTTATTATTAAGTGCATACTTTGTGGCACAAATAACGTAAGCGTTCACCAGCACCCCATCTTCGTCCGATCAGGCCTCCTTACATAGCGAGCTATAGACTCGTCAGCCTGCTTGAACGAATATGGATCACTGCTAAACGCTTACAGGCCTGAGTTTGTTCAAAACGTATAGCCCCTGGTGAACGGTTACCAAATAACCATGGAGGAACAATGAACAATCGACGAATATCCCTTCTTGTCGTTCCCTTTATATTTCTTTTTATATGTACAGCGGGAGTGCAAATGACTATGGCTGAGCAGAAACGAGCAATATTTGCCGGTGGTTGTTTCTGGTGTATGGAACCACCGTTTGAAAATATCAAAGGCGTCATTGATGTTACGGCAGGCTATACCGGCGGCCGGACGGAAAATCCTACCTATCAGGAAGTCAGTTCCGGTAAAACCGGACATTATGAAGCAGTGGAAGTGATCTATGATCCGCAGCAGGTCAGCTATGACCAGCTGCTGAAAGTTTTCTGGCGACAGATTGATCCAACCGATGACGGAGGCCAGTTTGCCGACAGGGGCACCCAGTATTTTACAGCAATCTTCTATCTTGATAAGCAGCAAAAGAAACTTGCCGAGGCCTCAAAACAGGCCCTGGATGCCTCCGGCATCTTTGAAAAGCCTGTGATTACCGCCATCCTGCCGGCGGATTCTTTTTATCGGGCCGAGGAGTATCACCAGGATTACTATAAAAAAAACGTCATGCATTATTCCATGTATAAGCTGGGTTCCGGTCGGTCGGAATTTCAAAAAAAGACATGGCAGGAGCGTGATGTTCCAGCTCCTGCCCAATACGAGCGGCCAGGTGACGCCGAGTTGAAAAAGAGGCTCACCCCCCTGCAGTGGGAGGTCACTCAGGAAAATGGAACCGAGCAGCCCTATGATAATCCATACTGGAATAATAAAGCAGAAGGGATTTATGTGGATATCGTCTCCGGTGAACCGCTTTTTTCCTCAACGGACAAGTTCAAGTCCGGCACCGGTTGGCCAAGTTTTATTCGACCAATTTCCAAAGAGAATATTGTTGAAAAAAAAGATCGACGCCTGTTTCTTGTCCGTACCGAGGTGCGCAGTATGCATGGGGACGCGCATCTGGGGCATGTCTTTGATGACGGCCCCCCTCCCACCGGTTTACGTTACTGCATTAATTCAGCCGCCCTTCGTTTCGTCCCGAAAGAGGAAATGAGTAAGGAGGGGTATGGGGAATATTTGAAATTGTTTAAGGGTGGTGACGGGGAAAAATAGACGGATTGTATCACCTCTCCCGGTGAGCCTCGTTCCCGTCTTTATTTTCCTTTCCTGTCGCATACCTGCTGAGGACCCCATAGAGCATGTCCGGCAGGTCGTCACGCTGGCGGGAACTGCGTTTGATCTGTTTCAGGCATTTTTCAAGGGTCAATCGTTCACCGAGGAATATGTGGCGGAGTATAAGCGAGATAAGGCGGGTGATGGTCGTCAGGTTGGAGATGCGTGACTGCAGTTCATTGTCCCTGTCAAAGGCGGTCGAGGCAAAGACTTCCACCGGACTTCCCTCAACTTCGCTGATCGATAGATACCACTTGTTGTTTTCTCGGTCTACCGTTCGGTATCGTTTACCATCCAGAACATCCGGCAGCTCCCCTTCGTCTTTGATCGGGTGTCCGTTGGTGCGGGGCAGGATAGGTTCGTCGTACAGTTCGCACCATACTCTTTTGATCTCCTCCGGATGGTTTTTTACATAACCGGAAATAGCCCTGCAGGTTGCACAGAGCCGTCTGTTACCGGTGGTTTGCAGTTTTTTTTGCTGACCGCAGAGGGCGCAGCATTCGCGATTAGTTTCCGACAAGGGGAGCTCCTGAACTTTAGGTTACCTTGAAAAATTATCTTTCGGTGTCTGCACTTACCTGACTTCGAGCGAAAATTTTAATTTTTCAAGGCACCCTGTAATGATTATCGACCCGCAGAAAGGTATATTTTCATCTGGTGGTATGCGATCATTTTATGGTAGTACACAATAGTTTTTTGTTGTGGTCATAATGTGTCAGAAAAGTTCTCTCTTTGCAAGTGAAACCATGCGTCGAAGATATAATCGAAAACTTGATATGCAGGCTCGCTTCGCCAAGGCCGCCCGTAGAAACATAGTGGATGCCGCCCCGGGTATTCATTCCTGCATTGTCGTTCTTGACGGTCTGAAACCAGATTTTAATATCGGTAAGATATTCAGGACAGCCGAGGCCTTCAGTATTCGGGAAATTCATCTTATTAATATTGAATATTTTGATCCTGAACCTGCCAAAGGGTCGGTGCGGTGGCAGCCGTTTTTTCACCATGAAACCTTTGAAGTCTGCTATCGGCAACTCTCCGCCCGCGGCTATACCTGCATAACACTTGAACCTGGCCAACAGCATCTTCTGGGTGAGGAAAAGCCGCCTGAAAATTCGGCCTTTGTCTTTGGCCATGAAGAGTTCGGCTTCAGTTTTGACCGAGCCGATTATCCGGATATCCTTTCCCTCTCCATTGCCCAGTGGGGACATGTACAGAGTTTGAATGTCAGTATCGCCGCCTCAATTGTCCTGTATGAATATGTCCGGCATTATGGTCGATCTGCCGCTGACGGGTTGCGACAGGCTCCAACGGCCATTACCGGCAGGAGCGGGAGATGAAAGAGGAAAAACATTTGGAAAACAAAGGGTTATTGCTGGTCTTCACCGGCAACGGCAAGGGCAAGACCACGGCTGCTCTTGGCCAGGCCTTCAGGGCGCTTGGACACGGTATGCGGGTTGCGGTTGTTCAGTTTATCAAGGGAAGCTGGAAATATGGAGAGCTGGAAGCGGCAAAACGCTTTTCCGACCTGCTTGATTTTCATGTCATGGGTCGAGGATTTACCTGGAAATCCGACGATTTGACCAAGGATATCGCCAAGGCCCGTGAGGCCTGGCAATTCACCTGTGAACTCTTGCAGCAAAATCGCCATCAACTCGTAATCCTGGATGAACTTACCTATCTGGTCACCTATAAAATGATCAGTGAGGAGGAGTTACTTGCCGGCCTGGCCAGGCGTTCGAAAGAGATGCACGTGGTTGTCACCGGTCGTAATGCAAGTCCTGGATTGATAAATGCCGCTGATCTGGTCACCGAGATGCGTGAAATCAAGCATCCGTACGCCTCGGGTATCAAGGCCCGGCAGGGAATTGAATTTTAGCAGGCATGGAAAATATTTCCCGCGTTGTTATCCGTTTGCCCCGACTGATGTTTCAACCATACATCCGTCGGTTTCACTCTCTGTAATTCTGTGGTTGGACCGTCTTTTTGTGCGTGATGGATGGGCCATTCTTCTTTTCCCTTGCAACTTCTCACCACCTTGGTAAAATTCTTAATTTTTTTATTGCCGAGATGCTTGGCATTTTTTATTGCATAAAAATTATCCGGAAAAAATCTAATCGTTTGGGCGCATTAAAGTAATACCGGATGCGCGCTATTACCACGACATCGCCTATATATACGATGTGTAAGAATTATTTTACAAATCAGCTATTATGAGTAAGACAATGGACTATCGGGACACCTTGAATCTTCCCAGGACCAAGTTCAAAATGAAGGCCAACCTGACCCAGAAGGAACCGATGTATCTGAAACGCTGGGACAAGGAAGATCTGTACCATAAGCTCCAACAGGTGACCAAGGGTCGTCCCCGCTATATTCTTCATGACGGCCCGCCGTATGCTAACGGTAATATTCATCTTGGCACCGCGTTTAATAAGGTCCTTAAGGATATTATTCTCCGTTCCCGCAGAATGGACGGTTTTGATGCCCCCTATGTACCTGGTTGGGATTGTCACGGCCTTCCCATTGAGCATAACGTGGACGAGGAACTGGGAGAAAAGAAAAATACCATTCCCCTGCTGGCAAAACGTGGTGCCTGCCGCAAGTATGCCGAGAAATGGATTAAGACACAAAAACAACAGTTTAAGCGGTTGGGGGTTCTGGGGGACTGGGATGAGCCCTATCTGACTATGAACTTGCAGTATGAAGCTGATATTGCGACTGAATTTAATAAATTTCTCCTTTCAGGGTCCGTTGTCCGCTCACGAAAACCGATCTATTGGTGTTCCACCTGTAATACCGCCCTGGCCGAGGCCGAGGTCGATTATGCCGATCACACATCACCGTCGATCTATGTCAAGTTCCCTCTCAAGACCGATCCTGCTGAGATCGCGCCCGAGCTGGCCGGACGTCAGGTATCCGTTCTTATCTGGACCACAACACCGTGGACCCTGCCGGCAAACCTGGCAATCGCCTTTCATCCCGCTTTTGAATACGCAGCCGTGGAAACCGGTGGTGAAGTCTGGATCCTCGCCAAAGAGCTTGTTGACCAATGTTTTACGGAATTCGGTATTGACGATTACCAGGTGATCGCTACCTTCGCTTCCTCACAAGTGGAAGGCAAACACTGCCGTCACCCCTTTTTGGATCGGGATTCTCTGCTGGTCATTGCCGATTATGTAACCGCTGATTCCGGAACCGGTTGCGTGCATACCGCACCTGGTCACGGCCCAGATGACTATTTGACCGGACTGCGATATGGGTTGGATATTCTTTCGCCCGTGGATGATGCCGGTTGTTACACTGAAGAGGCCGGCAAGTATCAGGGCCGGCAGGTGCCTGATGTCAATGGTACCATTAATGATGATCTTGCCTCAGATGGTTCTCTGGTGAAAAAGACTGATATCGTCCATAGTTACCCCCACTGCTGGCGTTGCAAAAAACCGGTGATTTACCGTGCCACCGAGCAGTGGTTTATCTCCATGGAGAAAAATGATCTTCGCCTAAAGGCCCTCAAGGCCATTGACGAGGTCACTTGGACCCCGGCCTGGGGCAAACAGCGTATTTATGGTATGGTGGAATCTCGGCCGGACTGGTGCCTGTCCCGCCAGCGTTCCTGGGGCGTACCGCTTACTGTTTTGATCTGCGATGATTGCGGTGAGGTCCTGCAGAGCCGTGAGGTCTGCGACAGAATTGAACAGATGTTTGCCCGGGAAGGCGCTGATGCCTGGTTTAAATATGAAGCAAAGAACTTTGTCGGTGACGTCCGGTGCAAGTGCGGATCCGCCAATTTCCGTAAAGAAACGGACATACTGGATGTTTGGTTTGATTCCGGCACCAGCCACGCCGCCGTCCTTGAGCGGCGCAAGGAACTGCGTTCACCGGCCGACCTGTATCTTGAGGGAAGCGACCAGCATCGGGGCTGGTTTCAGTCCTCCCTGTTGACCTCGGTCGGCACCAGGGGCAGGGCACCGTACAGGGGTGTGCTGACCCATGGCTATGTGGTGGACGGGCAGGGTAAAAAGATGTCCAAATCGGTCGGCAATGTTATCGCTCCCCAGGAGGTGATTGACAAGTATGGCGCTGAAGTGTTGCGCCTCTGGGTGGCCAGTGAAAATTACCAGGATGATGTCAAGGTCTCCGATGAGATCTTAAAACACGTCTCGGACGCCTACCGCAAGATTCGTAACACCATTCGCTTCCTCCTCAGTAATCTGGCTGATTTTGATCCGGAGCGTCATACTGCTTCTCCGGAGACCTTTACCGAGATTGATCGTTGGGCGCTCAGTCGTTATGCGGAACTGGTGCGGCGAATATCACTGGCATATCGGGAATATGAATTTCATGCCATCTATCATGGGCTGCATAACTTCTGCGGTACCGTGGTTTCCAGCCTGTATATGGATATCCTTAAGGACCGGCTCTACTGCTCTCTGCCTGATGATCCTGAGAGGAGAGCCGCTCAGACGGTGATATACCGCATTTTGGACGGTCTGCTTCGTATGATGGCCCCTATCCTCTGTTTCACAACCGCCGAGGCCTGGGAACATTTTCACGGGCTCTCCCAAGATGCCCCTCTTGAGCAATCTATTTTCTTTGCCCAATTTCCGAGGGTTGAAGATATTGTCGTTGATTCCGAGCTTGACAGTCGCTGGGAGCAGTTGTTGCTGGTTCGTAGTGAAGTCACCAGAGTGCTTGAGGCCGCCAGGCGGGACAAGGTTATCGGCCTTTCTCTGGATGCCGAGGTTTTACTCCAATCCGATGATAAGGATCTGGAAAAATTCCTTCGGGAAAATATTGAGCTGATCAAGGAGCTTTGCATTGTTTCAAGCCTGCAGCTTGTTGACACACTTGAGCAGGAGGGAAAAATAGAACTCGGCAAGGGGGACGCTTTACCTGAACTGACTATTGGTGTCCATCCGGCTACCGGGAATAAATGTGAACGATGCTGGGTTATCGAGTCGTCGGTGGGTAAGGATGCAGAGCATCCTACCCTGTGCGCCCGTTGCGTGGATGTTGTTTGTTCTTTAACCGACTGAGCTGTAGGCCGTGCTGTTTGCAACATGCTTTGTGCTGGTTGTCGTCCTCGATCAGTTGAGCAAGATCTGGGTGGTCCATCATTTTATTCTGTATGAGTCCCGGGAGATAATTCCGGGATTTTTTAATCTCACCTATTTGACCAATACCGGTGCGGCCTTTGGTCTCTTTGCCGGCCACCCAAGCTGGTTGCGGCAGGTTTTTTTTATTGGTGTTGCCGTTATTGCTCTCTCTGCAATTTTTTTTATTCACCGCAAGATTAAAGACATCAGCCGATGGTATACCGTCAGTCTGGCCTTGATCGGCGGTGGTGCCGTCGGCAACCTGCTTGATCGAATTCGTCTTGGCTCGGTAGTGGATTTTCTGGATTTTTATATCGGCAGCCACCACTGGCCTGCGTTTAATGTCGCCGACTCGGCAATAACTGTTGGAGTGGCCATTATTCTGCTGACGAATGTTATTTTTTCCGGAAAGGAACAGAAGTAATTCTCCTCTTTTCCGTTACTCTTACCTGATAAACTGCCATGTGTCAGCGGCACAACAAACAATAAAAATAGCCCGGATCAACGACGTTTTTAGGCTATTTTCGGACAAACCAGCATGGCTGGACCAAGTCAGCGGAACGTAGTGAAGACTCCGGATTGGCCGGTCACGACAAATTATGAAAATCCCTGACTCCGGCATGGGCAGGTCCCTGCTATCGGGGTTTTCGGATAAAAAAATGAAAAAAACAGCTCTTCTTTTTCCGGGTCAGGGATCGCAATATATAGGCATGGGCAAGGCCTTTGTCGAACAATCAAAAGAGGCCAGGCAACTTTTTGTCCGAGCAGGCAGTATCTGCGGCCTTGACTTTGAACAGCTCTGCTTTGAAGGTCCGATGGAAGAATTGACCAGGGCCTTGAATCTGCAGCCGGCCCTGAGTCTGGTTGATCTTGCCTGTCATCAATATTTAATCAAGCAGCTGCCTGATTTTACGCCGGCCTATGTTGCCGGGCACAGTCTGGGTGAATATCCTGCTCTGCATGCCGCCGGTGTGGTGGGTCTTGACGATATCATACGGTTGGTCGCCAAAAGGGGCGAACTGATGGAACGTGAAGGAACCAAAAATCCGGGTGGCATGCGCGCTGTCCTTGGTCTCACGGTTGCAGAGATTGACGGGATATTGCAGGGGTATAATGGCGGCGTGGTCGTGGTTGCCAATCATAACTCTGAAAAGCAGGTGGTGATATCCGGTGATATGCAGGGACTTGATGATGTCTCGGCAATCTGTCAGGAGCAGGGAGGCCGTGTGATTCCCCTCAAAGTCAGTGTTGCCAACCATAGCCCTCTTGTTGCCGGGGCAGTCGAGGATTTTGCCGACTTTATGGCGGATATCTCCTTTAATACACCACAGGTACCGATTCTTTTTAATGCCACCGCCGCTCCTGTTTCCGAACCTGATGAAATACGCGCCGTTATGGCCAGGCAGATAGCTTCCCGTGTCCGCTGGTATGAAATCATCCAGACAATGATCGCCGGTGGGGTTGAACTATTCGTTGAGCTGGGACCGAAAAGCGTACTCACCGGTTTGATGAAAAAAATTCTCCCAAGAAAATTTCAGCTTGTCTGTATGCAGGCCGATACTCCTGAATTAATAGATACGGTTGTTGGTTTAATTTCAGGGGATTGATCTTTTGTATCGGTAATACCCTCCTTCATACTTGACAGATTATCCGCTTTCGGGTAAAAAAATTATTTTTGCTTGTTTTTCTGAAATTTGATGTAAAGTTGGATTGTAGAGGTGGTCGCATCATCACCTCTTCTTTTTTGATGAAATAACGCAGGTATCATGGGACGTGCGGTTTTCCTTTTCTTGTCCGGCGTTTTTATGTTCCATGACATACCGGTTCCTTGTAAGTAATGGTTTAACTATATATTATGTTTGAAAATCTTACGGATCGCCTGGAAGGAGTTTTCAAAAAACTTCGAGGCCATGGCAAGCTGACGGAAGAAAATATTCAAGACGGTATGCGTGAAGTGCGCAGGGCCCTTCTTGAAGCTGATGTCAACTTCTCCGTAGTCAAAGATTTTGTTGCCTCGGTAACTGAAAAGGCTGTCGGTCGTGAGGTGTTGTCCAGCCTTTCTCCCGGTCAGCAAGTCGTTAAAATTGTTCACGATGAACTGGTTGAGTTGCTCGGCAGCAAGACTGAGGGACTTCGCCTTGACGGCCGTCAACCGGTGACCATTATGATGGCCGGCTTGCAGGGCTCCGGCAAGACAACCACGGCTGCAAAGCTTGCCAAACAGCTTAAGGAGCAGGGACGTAAGCCTTTGCTGGTTCCTGCGGATGTTTATCGGCCCGCAGCCATTGAACAGCTCAGAGTTCTTGGAGAACAGATTAGTGTAGAGGTTTTTGATTCGTCAACCGATCAGAATCCGGTCGATATTGCCCTCCGTGCCTATGATTTTGCCCAGCTGAATAACCTGGACACCGTCATCATCGATACTGCCGGTCGACTGCATGTTGATGAAGTGTTGATGGAGGAATTGCGTAATATCAGCACCAGCGTTCCTCTATCCGAGGTGTTGTTTGTTGCTGATGCCATGACTGGTCAGGATGCGGTCACGGTAGCTGATAAGTTTAATTCGGACCTGGAAATTACCGGAGTTGTTCTCACTAAGATGGAAGGCGACGCCCGAGGCGGCGCTGCTCTTTCCGTCAAGAAAGTAACCGGGAAACCTATTAAATTCGTTGGCTTGGGTGAAGGCCTTGATGCCCTGGAGGTATTCCATCCTGATCGGGCGGCTTCCCGAATCCTTGGCATGGGTGACGTTATGTCGCTCATTGAAAAGGCGGAAAAGGTTGTTGATCAGAAAGAGGCGAAACGCCTCGCCCGTAAAATTCAGAAAAATGCATTTACGCTTGAGGATTTTCTTGATCAGATCCAACAGATCAAAAAAATGGGAAATCTTGAGCAGTTGATGGGGATGATCCCCGGCATCAGTAAGCTCAAACAGCTCAAAGACGCACCGAAACCAGACGAAAAGGAACTGGCCAGAACTGAAGCAATTATCCGTTCCATGACCAGGAAAGAGCGGCAGAACCATCGTATTATTAATGCATCAAGACGGCAACGGATCGCCAAGGGGTCCGGGACCTCGGTAACCGAGGTCAATCGAGTCTTGAAAAGCTATACAATGATGCTGAAAATGATGAAAAAAATGCGTGGAAAATCCGTTATTCGAGGTGGAAAACGCCGCAAAATGCCCAAAGGCTTACGACGGTAGTCGCGGGGCGGAAGGATAACTCTTGGCCGTACCTGAAGAAACCTCACGGGAAATGAAAATGGACGGATTGTGGACGACTTTGTCCTTGGTAGGAAACGACCGGAAGGCAATTAACGACGTTTGTACGTCATAAGAGAGTACTATAATTTACCCACTGTTTGCAAGAATCATAATGTAATTTATTGCCGGTGAGACCGGTATATGGAGGAAGGATAAGAATGGCGGTACATATTCGTTTAACCAGGAAAGGGCGGAAAAAAAATCCATTTTACCGCATTGTCGTTGCCGACAGCCATGCGCCTCGTGACGGTAAATTTCTTGATATTATCGGGACGTATGATCCCATGCAGGAGCCGGCCGCTATCAAGGTGGATACTGATAAGCTCAATGGCTGGATGGGTAAGGGCGCACAGCCGAGTACCACGGTAAAGAGCCTGCTGAAAAAATATGCCGAGGCAACCACCGAGGCGGTCTAATTGAAAGAACTGATCACCTTTATCGCCGAAAAGCTTGTCGATAAGCCTGAGGATGTCGATGTCGTCTGTCGTGACGAGGAAGACTGTATCACCATTGAACTGCGGGTTGCCAAAGAGGATTTGGGAAAGGTCATCGGCAAGCAGGGACGCACCGCCAGGGCCATGCGCACGGTACTGGCTACTGCGACGGCAAAGTCGGGAAAACGCTCCCGGCTTGAAATCCTGGAATAGGAATGGCCGACCTGGAAAGGGATGATTTTATCCCTTTGGGTAAAATCACCAAACCGCATGGTATCCGTGGTGAAGTAAAAATTTATCCCTATTCCGGTAATCCTGAACAATTTGTCGGCGCATACAGGCATGTCTATATGGCGGCGGGCAACCAGGGGCCATTGATTGAGCAGACGATTGAGCGGGCCAGAGTCCAGGGCAAACAGGTTCTTGCAAAATTTAAAAACTGTTTGGACAGAACCGCTGCCGAGCATTTCGTCGGACGGGAGGTTTTTGTCCAGAAAGATAATCTTCCCGAGATTGGTGAGGACGAATTTTATCTGCATCAACTTGAGGGAAAGGAGCTTGTTGACATCTCCGGCGCCTTTCTTGGAATTTCCAGCCACATCCTGACCTCCGGCGGCCAGGATCTGTTGATTGTTCATAACCAGGGCAGGGAATATATGGTTCCTGTTGTTGGTGAATTTATTAAATTCATTGACACGGACAGGGTAGTGCTTGACCTACCCCCCGGTCTGCTCGATATCAATGATTAGGCTGCCCGGGAGAGGCATGAAGCGTCGGCGGTTACATGCTCTTTGATATTGTAACAATTTTTCCTGATCTGTTGGCATCGCCACTCCAGGATGGAATTTTGAGGCGGGCTTTAGCCGCCGGTCAGATTGATGTTCATTTGCATAATATTCGTGATTATGCAGGTGATAAGCATAAAATGACCGATGATCGTCCTTTTGGCGGCGGCGAAGGCATGGTAATGAAACCCGAGCCTCTTGCAAGCTGCCTTGACGATATACAGCGCGATACCCCCGGTCACGTTGTGTTGCTTTCCCCAAGGGGCAAAACCTATGATCAGCAGCAAGCTGAACGTCTTGCCGGCTATTCACGGCTTATATTGGTCTGCGGCCGATATGAAGGAGTAGACGAACGTTTTACAAAACTTTATGTGGATGAAGAGATTTCCATTGGCGATTATATACTGACCGGCGGTGAACTTGCCGCCATGGTGCTCATTGATTCAATCACCAGGCTGCTTCCCGGAGTGCTTGGGTGTTCGGAATCGGCAGCCAATGATACCTTTAGCCACGGATTACTGAAACATCCACAATATACCCGTCCAAGAATCTTTGAAGATTGTGAGGTGCCGGCAGAACTGTTGACGGGAAATCATGCGGAAATATCCGCATATCGGTTGATGCAATCGGTGCGGCTGACTATAGAGCGTCGCCCGGAACTCCTTGCCGGGGTAACCTTTACCGACAAGGAACGTAAACTGCTTGCCCGGGCCGGCTTGCTTGACGACGTTCTGCGGTTGCAGAATACATGACTTCTTGTCCACAGGTTGATGTGGCCCTGGTGCATGCCCCGGTTGTTAATCGACGGGGCGAGGTGATCGGCTCTGCGGTTACCAACCTGGATCTGCATGACATTGCCAGGGCATGTCGGACATTCGGCGTTGACACCTACTGGGTGATTACGCCTTTTGCCAGACAACAGGAGCTGTCGGCACAGATTCTCAACCATTGGCTTGAAGGGCATGGAAAAACTGCCAACCCGGATCGTGGTGAGGCACTTTCCTTGATTCGCCTGCGGGCCGGACTTGATGAGGTCATTGCGGAGACCCGTGTCAAATGGGGTCGTGAGGGAATTGTCGTCGCCACCTGTGCCGGAGGTCAACAGGAAATGACAACCTATTTTGCTCTTCGGCAAAAGATTGAAGAAGGCGTGCCCGTACTTCTTTTGTTTGGGACCGCCTGGGGGTTGGCGCCGGAAGTTTTTTCCCGGGTAGGGATTACGCTGCCCCCGATACATGGAACGGGAAACTATAATCATCTCTCCGTTCGCTCAGCGGCGTCAATTATTCTTGATCGCCTGCTTGGTTTCAGAGAAAATTGATCCATGGACGAAGAATAGTTTTATTTATATGTAATTTTAGCTTTGAATAAATGTAACTATTCAGGTGGGTGCAGGGAACTTCCCTGGCCACAGCCTGTAACTGTTCAGGAGTGCTCCATATTTGTGCAGGCAGGCCTGTGAACTATAGTGATTCCTATGTGAATCAGACCTGACCGTGCAGAGATGGGGTGCTCCTGAACAGTTACGAATAAATTAATAAACTAACTCATAAACGAAGAGATTGAACATCTACCAAGAGAAGACAAATGAATATTTTAGACAAGATTGACCAGGAACAGATGCGTTTTGATCTGCCGGAATTTCGCGCCGGTGATACCGTCAAGGTGCATATTCGTATTGTTGAGGGAAACAAGGAACGTATCCAGATTTTTCAGGGTGTCGTTATGAAGAGAAAGCGCGGAAATATGAATGCAACCTTTACAGTGCGCAAAATTTCCCATGGTGTCGGGGTTGAAAAAACCTTTGCTCTTCATTCTCCTCGGGTTGAGACCATTGAGGTCGTCACTAAGGGCCGTGTACGCAGGTCCAGGTTGTATTATCTGCGTGATCGGCGTGGCAAGGCTGCCCGTATCCGTGAGCGGGGTCTCAGATAGTGTCTGTCCAGAAATGAGGATTTTCGTTCGAGATCAAGGAATGCGATAAAAATAAGCGCAGGCATATACATGATATTCCGAGAATTATTTTTTGAGCATGACGCAGAGATCGGGCGAAAAGACCATTTATGGACAGGCACTAGATAGACTCTTGCCCGTTGGCATGGAATACCTGAGGGATATGGTTTTTTGCCCGTGAGCAGAGATCGATATCCCTCTTTTTTGTTTGCAGATGAGACCTTGCTCGGGGGTGATACCTTCCTGCTTGAGCGCGGACTTATCATGCAGGGGTTCGACGTTGTTGCCGGTTTGGATGAAGCCGGTCGAGGACCTCTTGCCGGACCGGTTGTTGCCGGATGTGTCGTGCTGCCTGAAGATTGCGACTATTCCCGTTTTCAGGATTCAAAAAAACTTACTGCCCATCGGCGACAAAAACGATTTGCTGAACTGCATGACTGTGGTGCTCATATCGGCGTCGGCCAATGTTCCCCCAGGGAAATAGAAGAAAAAAATATTCTCCAGGCTTCCCTACTTGCCATGAAAAGGGCCATCGAAGATTGTCTTCCCGTTGGTCTTCCCAAGTTTCTCCTTGTTGACGGTACGTTTCCCGTGCCGATTACCCTGCCGCAACAGACCCTGATCAAGGGCGAGTCAAAATCAGCCTCCATTGCTGCAGCATCTATTATTGCCAAAGTAACCAGGGATCGGATCATGGCCAATGCCCATTCGGATTTTCCCCGATATAATTTCATTAAAAACCAAGGATACCCCACCAAAGAACACCGGAAGGCTATTGCCGCCTTTGGCCCCTGCCCACTCCATCGAAGGACCTTTAAAGGAGTGCGCGAATTTGTCGAAGATATTACCGGTGATTCCTCCTCTCCCAGCCAGCGCTCTCTCTGGCCATGATGAGATTGTCGTATGAAAGAAGCGCGTACTTGGTGTATAGTGTCTGCACGGCATTTATCCATGCGTCATGATTGCAAAGGGGCACTGAGATATTGACGGAACCGCAGGTGTTATGAAAACAACCACAAGTATTGGCCGATATGGCGAAGACCTTGCCGCTGCCTGGCTGAGCGAGCATGGATATGTTATAGTTGAGCGCAATTATCGTCGTCGGTTCGGTGAGGTTGATATTATTGCCGAGCAGGGTGAATGCCTGGTTTTTATCGAGGTAAAGACCAGGAGTTCTTCACGATTCGGCACGCCTTTTGACGCCGTAACTTTGAAAAAGCAGCAGCAGCTATCACGGATTGCCGGGGATTATCTTCTTCATCATGGTCATGCCGATACGCTCTGTCGATTTGATGTCCTGGCCGTAAGGCTTGAGTCTGGAAAACCTCCCAAAGTAGACGTTATCGTCAATGCTTTTGAAGCCTGTGGATAAAATAAACCGTAAAAAACGCTATGAGTATTGATCACCCGCCCCTTGCAATAACCATGGGCTGCCCTGTTGGAATAGGTCCGGAAATTATTAGTAAATTTTTTCACGACACTGTATTGACGGGAAAATATTCTTTAATGCCCATAGTTGTTATCGGCAATGCGGCTGTTCTTATCAGGACAGCCGGAGAGCTTGGGATTACGCTTAACGTTCAGCCCTGGCATCCGGGAGATCCGGTAAAACCGGATGTCGTGTCGGTCTTTGATATTGATGATCATCCATTGGATGACCTGAGTTGGGGAAAACCAACGCTTGCGACCGCCGCAGCGATGATACGTTATATTGAAGATGGAGTACGCTTCATCAGCCGGGGGGCGCTGGCCGGTATGGTGACCTGTCCAATCTCCAAAATCAGCCTGCAGCGGGCAGGCTCTCCGTTCCCCGGCCACACGGAAATGCTTGCCTCGCTCACAGGAAGTAGCCGTTATCGGATGATGATGGCCGGCAGCCACCTTAAAGTCGTGCTGGCGACTATCCACGAACCCCTTGCCCGGATACCGAGTTTGTTAAATATTGCAGAGATTCAGGATTGTATCGCCATGACGGTTGATTCCCTGCAGCAAGATTTTGGGTGTCAAAATCCCAGGGTCGCCATTGCCGGTCTCAATCCCCATTGCGGTGAAAACGGCATGTTTGGATCCGAGGAAGAAACCTGCATAACTCCTGCGATTGCCGGATATGGCGGCCCCGGAGAGATCAGTGGTCCCTGGCCGCCGGACACGGTTTTTTATCGGGCCGCCGGCGGAGATTATGACGCTGTTGTGGCAATGTATCATGACCAGGGGCTCATTCCCTTTAAATTGCTTCATTTTAAAGATGGAGTAAATGTGACCCTTGGTTTGCCCATTGTCCGTACCTCTGTTGATCATGGGACTGCCTATGATATTGCCGGTCGTGGCCTTGCCGATCCGGCCAGTCTCGAGGCCGCAGTCCACATGGCAACGGACATCTGTTCTCATAGAGCCGAAGGGAACCAATGAAAAAAGGATTGCTGATTGCCTTTGAGGGCATTGACGGAACCGGCAAGTCGACCCAGATACACCTGCTTGCCGATTACCTGCGGGCAAAGGGATTTGCGGTCGTCGAAACAAGAGAGCCAACCGATGGCCCTTATGGACAAAAAATTCGTCAACTCTATCTGAACCGACAACGTTTTACCCTGGAAGAGGAACTGGAACTCTTTGTTCAGGACCGCAGGCAGCATGTCGATGAGGTTATTGCCCCGGCCCTTGCCGATGGAAAGATTGTTCTCACCGATCGCTATTATTTTTCTACTGTGGCCTACCAGGGTGCCGCCGGCATGGATCCGGAGGCGATTTTTGCGGCAAATGATTTCGCTCCCAGGCCTGATCTGGTGCTGTTACTTGTTATGGACCCCGAAGAAAGTGTGCGCCGTATTGAACAGCTGCGTGGCGAGCAACTCAATGATTTTGAGCAGGTTGAACAACTGCGCAAGGTTGCTGATTTATTTGAGTCTTTTTCCGATGGCTCAATAAGCAGAGTAAATGGTGCCGCCGATGTATCACGGGTGCAGACGGAGATACGCAATCTCGTTCAACCACTTGTTGATGGCTTCCCGAACCGCGTATGAATTTATTCCTTACCACTTTCTTTCAGCAATGCACCAAGCCGAGCCTTGGTTCTCTGCTGGTAAATTTTCATAATTTTTCTGCTTCTCGTTAAGATTTAGACGAAATATATTGACGTTACCTTGGATCACTTGTTGAAAACTATTGTATTTCCATCACGCAGACTGCTGTCGGTAATGCTTGCCATTAGTATCCTGATGAGTGGTTGCGCTTTGAACACAATTAAGCCATCCCCTGCGTCCACGGTGTCGTCTGTTCCCGCCTCTGTTCAACCGTCCATACCTGTGCCGACCGATGCGCCGGATACGGAATGTAGTTATTTTTATTTTCTCTGGGGCCGGTATGCCGAGTTGACTTTTCACCTTGAGGAGGCGCTTGAGGCCTATGAAAAGGCGCTTATCTGTGATCAGCAAGCGGATTATATCAATAGAAAACTGCCTCTTATTTATATTCGGCTCCATCGCGACAAGAAGGCCATTGCCAAACTGCAACACTATCTTGACCTGCATCCGGATGAAGACGGCGCCAGGGTGCTGCTGGCTAAAATTTTCATTCACCAGCATGCTTTTGAGAAGGCAATTGCTCAGTTTCAGCTTATCCACCGGCATAATCCTGAAGAAATTCAATCCATGCTCCTGCTCAGTGAGCTCTATATTTCCAGGCGGCAACCGGACCAGGCCGTTAAAATTTTACGACAGGTCCTCGCCGTTAGACCTGACAGCTATCCGGCCCATGTACTGCTGGCCCGTCTTTTTGCCGGAAAAGGTGAAGTCGATAAGGCTTTGAAACAGTACAGGAAGGCATTGGCCCTGAACCAATCGACAGAGCTGGAAATGGAGTTGGGCGACTTTTATCTACAGCAAAAGCGCTACGGGAAAGCCGCACGGCTCTACAAAAAAATTGTCTCCCGTGAGCCCGATAACGAAGAAGCAGGTATGGTTCTTGTGCATGTCTATCTCTTGCGGAAAAAAGAGAAAAAGGCCTTGGCCGAGCTGGAGCGATTAAAAAATATCTCCTATGATCCAGGTAAGATAGAAATGACCATTGCCGGGATTTATGCCCGGAAGAATCAGTATGAAAAAGCAGCTGAAATCCTCCAGCGGCTGGTCATGCGTGAGAATTCCCCCAAGGCCCGTTACATGCTTGGTATTCTTTTTTTTCAGTTAAAACAATACGAGAAAGCACTTTTTCAATTACAACAGATACCCGTCGGTGCAAAAGTCTATGAAGACGCTCTTTTTCTTCGGGTTCGCCTGCTCAGGGTATTGCAACGATCCGACGAGGCGGTTGCGGTTTTGGAAAAGGCCCTGTTGCAGAACAGTGATATCCGCAATGCCGATCTTTATGCCCTGTTGGCCAGATTGTATCAGGGGCAGGGAAAAACAAATTTGGGGAAAAAGACCTTTGATCGTATCTTACCCCTGTATCCAAAGAATGAGCGTCTGCTGTATGAGTATGGCCTGTTCCTTGATCAGGCTGGTGATCAGAAAAAAGCCATGACGGTCATGCAAAAGGTTATATCTCTGCGTCCGGAACATGCGGCCGCCCTGAACTATGTGGGATATACCTGGGCCGAGCAGCGGGAGCATCTTGATAAGGCCCTGACCTATATTCGTCGAGCTGTTAAGTTGAAACCGAAAAATGGATATATCAGGGACAGCCTCGGGTGGGTCTATTTTCGCCTTGGCCGTCTACAGGAAGCCCGGAAGGAACTGTTGAAAGCGGCAAAATTGGCTGCTGATGATCCCGCAATTCTTGACCATCTTGGTGATGTGTACCTGGAATCAGGGCAACAGGAAAAAGCGTTGCTGGCCTATCGCCGGGCCCTGCAAAAATATACGGAGGATCGTGACAAGGCCGGTGTTGAAAAGAAAATTCGTCTTCTTGAAGAAGAGCGTAAAAAATAGGTTTTTTTCTGTTTACCTGTTGTTTTTTGCCATGACTCTGGTTGCGGGCTGTGCCCGTCAGGTTCCCTTGTATCATCCCCTTAGCCGGGAACGGCAAATTCAGGCCGGAGAACTGCTTGCGAACATTCAAGCACGGCAAAGGGTCAACTCTCTTGATGCCGATGTGACCGTCACCTGGTCCGGCTATGGAAGAGAACTTCGTTTTAATGGGGGATTACAGGCCGTTCGGACAGGTCGATTCCGCCTGAGCGCTCTTGACCCCCTGGGACGACCAATTTTTATACTGGTTATCCATGATACGTCATTTACCTTTATCGATACCCGTCAGGGTAGTGGATATACCGGCCCCGTTGATTCGGATTTTCTGCATCAATATATTCCAGCCGGAGTTACTCCGGCAACACTCTTTTCGCTTTTAACGGCCCAACTCCCTGATATCGGCGCCGGCAACGTTATCTTCGGCCAGGATAACAAGGAGGGGTGCTATTGGTTTACCTTTCCATATACTCGGAATCTGAAACGTATGGCCGAGGTTGATGCCATGAGTGGACTGGTTCTACGGCAGATGATTGTTGATGAATCCGAAAAACCGATCATCAATATTCATTATGACGGCTATCCTGCTTCATTTGAATCCACTGCCAAAGAAGAATCCATCTTTCTTCCCGCACATTTACGCATTGAGGGGGGGGCGCTTCCCGGTTCGATTGCGGTCATCATAGATGAGGTGTACCCGAATCATGCTTTTCCCGATTCTCTGTTTACCCTCATCGTTCCGGACTATTTTCGTATTGACCATGTTAAATAGGTGGTTTTATATGTTTTTTTTCTTTTTTAAAGGTACGATTTGCCAATCGGTAGCGCCGAAATGGAGTTTGGGGTAAGAGTCCCCTAATATCTCAAAGTATTGAGGTGAAGCCCCATAATGCTATAAATTTAGTCTTGGCATTCCCGTAAGATAGAAGTATATAATGTTCCATTATTTATATTAGGGGTACTTTAACGAAAAAAAAAATTATAGCAGGACAAAAAGGAAGTTGTGCGTAATCCTAAGGAACAGAGATTAAATAACGTGGACAATATCGTGCTTAGCTTTAGGTCAAGTTTGATCGATCTGATTGAACGAAACCGCAGACGTAGCAGGGCTACGACGAGGATTTCGTGATTGAAGAGCGGTCAAAGATGGCCTGAAGATGAGATGCGAGATGTTCAGGTTATTTAATTTCTATTCCTAACATCGTTTTTTGCGTTGTTGTTGAGACGTCGTCGTGAAAAGCGGATAGGTATTCACACGAATTTGTGGAAGATAGTTGGTCAAAGAGCGTATTTGTTAACAAAGGAGGAACGAAGCATGAAGTCAAAGAAGTTGTTTCTGATCGTGGCGACGGTGCCGATTCTAATGTTGGGGCTGTCTCTCTCATCCGCCTGGGCAAGACCTTCCAAATGTGAGGAATGTCATGCCAAGCTTAATCCAGGTTTGGTGAAGGATTTTAATCGCGGTAAAATGTCTAAAAAGCTTACCTGTAAAGCATGTCATGGCAAAGGACACATGAGCGCCGATGATGTTGATAAGGTCAAACTGCCGACCATCAGCACCTGTAAGAAATGTCATAAAAAGCAGGTCAAACAGTATATGAGCGGCAAACATGCCCTTGGCCTGTTACCGATTACTGCTTTTCCAAAATTTGAGCATCAACAGCCCAAGGCATTTATTGCTGGTCAGAAGGGATGTAATGGTTGTCATAATCTTGGCATTACCGATGAGCATGTACGGGATAACGCCGCTCGCAAGTATTACAAATACGGCATGGATTGTCAGAACTGCCATACCCGTCATGCCTTTTCCAAGGCGGAAGCTCTGCGACCTGAGGCCTGTAACAGCTGCCATACCGGCTTTGATCATGCCCAATGGGAAATGTGGCAACATTCCAAGCATGGCGCCGCCTATCAGACCGATCCCAAGGCCCACCGAGGACCCACCTGCCAGGACTGTCACATGGAAAACGGCAATCACCGGGTCATGACCGCCTGGGGTTTCCTTGCCCTGCGTCTGCCTGAATCCGACAAGGAATGGATGGGCTATCGCGCCACTATTCTCCAGGGACTTGGCGTACTTGACAAGGATGGAAAACCTACGGCAAGGCTTGCGGTCGTCAAGGCCGCCAATATGGCCAGGCTTGACAAAAAGAGCTGGGATGATGAACGGAACCGCATGCAGAAGATTTGTCAGAAATGCCATTCCGCAAATTTTGCCAAGGAAAATTTGAAAAATGCCGACCAGATGATCAAGGCCTCGGATAAACTTCTGGCCGAGGGTATCAACATAGTCAAGGATCTCTATGTAGACGGGACGATCAAAAAGGAAACAACTGCAGCGACCTTCCCCTATCCGGATTTGTTGACCTTTTATGAGGTAAATACTCCGATTGAAGAGAAACTTTATGAAATGTTTATGGATTTCCGTATGAAAACCTATCAAGCCGCTTTTCATGTCATGCCGGATTATACAACCTGGTATGGTCTGGCCAAAATGAAGGAATCTCTTGTTGAGATGAAAGAGATGGCAAAACAGATGCGGTTGAATGCAAAGAAGTAATCCCATGTGGGATTGAAAAGAGCAGACGTTTTTAACGTTCTTTGTTTGTGGCGCAGATCTTTGGGATTCCATTGGTCTGCGCCATTTTTTTTCTCCAATTTCATTGAGTCAAAACATGAGAAATACTTTGTTCTTATGAGATATCAATGCTGCTATGCCTATCTGCTGCTCATGATAGTGTTATCCGGCTGTACGCAGGTTCACAATATTCGTTTGCCTGGAAAAAATAGTGGTCAACCGCGTCCGTTTACTATCATGACTTATAATATCCGGGTTGGAGCGGGCTTGAGGAAATACGGTCGCAGTCCCTATCTTCTCAAGGATAAATGGGTGCAATCCCATTTTGTCGAAAACGTGAATGATTATCAAATCATGATAGTTTTTATCATAAAATTTTGCAGCATCCTCTACAAAATGAGCCATTTTGGCTGTCAATCCACCTGAAAATGATAGGTGAATTGGCGAAAACAGATACTACTGAGAAGTATTCTCATTAT
>WGCP01000049.1 GCA_015493715.1 Desulfobulbaceae bacterium | reverse complement strand
TATACGTATAAATTTCCTTGCGACCACCGGCGGCTATCATATCCCGGTAAGAAACCGAATCATCGCTGCCGAGGATATCAAACATTTCCTGGATCTCCTTGACAAAACGGCCACCACTTTTTTCTCCTGCAGTCCAGTCGCGTACCAGACCGCGCTGGGCCTTGCGTTCCATTTCCTCGGTGCGAATCTTAAACAGGTACTTTCTCCCCTCAATGTTTGCCCTGGCATGCAAGCCTTGGTAGCCAGTCGGCTTTGGATTGGCGATAAAATCTCTGATTGTGCGCGGAATCGGCGGAAACAGGAAATTTAAAGCGCCAAGCGCCCGATAACATTCCCCCCGGTCGGCGGCGGCAATTAAAATTTCCTGAGAACTTTCAATTTCTTTAATCAAAATACGATGTTTGATGTCATAATAGCCCCAAAGCCCTTTTGTTCGCACACTGACAGCGCCTGCAACCCCTTCCCGGTCAAGCGCTTCCTGAACCATGCGCACAATCTCATGTATCTGCGGATCCTGACGTAATCTTTCAATATGGAGTTGCAGTTTATTTCCCTGACGGGGAAACTTATAGGCCAGCGCCAGATTGTACAGCTCGCGCTTAATGGCGAACAATCCTAAAATTGTGGCTAATGGAGCATAGATATCAAGGGTTTCATCGGCAATTTTTTGCCGTTTGTGACGGGGCATGGAGGCCAGGGTCCTGAGATTATGCAGTCTGTCCGCCAACTTGACCAGCATAACTTCCGGACGTGCCGCTGCTCCTGAAAAAATTTTCCGATGGACAAGTTTTTTAAATGTCTGTTTGTCACCAACATGATGAGTGACCTTGGTGCATCCCTCAACAATCGCCGCTACCCGGGCGCCGAACTTTTCTCGGAGCACCTCGGATGTGACCGACTCCACATCTTCAATGGTGTCATGCAGCAGGGCCGCTGCCAGAATTTCCGCGTCACGGATATCCAGCTCTTCGGCAAGAATGCAGGCCACATTACAGGGATGCATGATGTAGGGGTCGCCGGAACGGCGCCATTGATTGCGGTGGGCGGTAAAGGCAAAATCCAGAGCATCACTAAAAACAACGGTTTCAGGTCCATTGCCGATAAATCCGGACATGATATGACGATATTCTTTTACATCAAACTTCCGGTATTGCATGAAACAACATCCATTAAAAATTACTGAAGCCCTACATCAAAAAATGGTGTACAATTAGATATGACGATTTCGTAAAAACTCAAAACATACTTAAAGATGGCTAAGTAAAAACATAGATATACAGGTAAGCGAGCCTGCGAGACTCCGGGTAAGCGCAACGTAGCGGAGACTCCGAGGAGTGGTGTTCCAGGGTGGGTCTTAGCTATACATTAGTATGTTTAGAATCGCCCTGGGACACACGACGCAGTAGATCGAAGTTTTTACGACGCCATCAGATATTCTTCTTGTCAAACAGGAGAAGACTGGGCAACAATTCAGGAGCAGTGTACGCAGATCACCCCTGTTCCACAAGGAGTTTCTCTCATTTTCTTATTTCCCATTACCCTTTTCGTACAAATCCATGACAAAAAAGACTTCACGCAGACCACAGATCGGTAAGAAGCGTCGCAACAGGCGAAACCGCCCCCGCCGCAAGGGGCCGGTAGCTCCGGCATCCCTGGAAGATCGCATCCTTTCTCTATTATCCGGTAAAAAGGACCCCCTGTCGACAGCGGCTATCATAAAAGAGCTGGGCCTGCCCAACGCCGCCCGTAAGACCGTAAACAGAGCGCTGAATGGCCTGGTCAAAGAACAAAAAATCCGGCAAAAAAATAAAAAATTTGCCACGCCGGCCGATGAAAACCTCAGCAAAGCGACCATAGCCCTCACCAGCCGCGGCTTTGGCTTTGCCACAGTTGAGGGACAGCGCGCAGATGCCAAAGATCTGTTTATCAGCAAAGATAACCTGAACGGGGCCAGTCACGGAGATACGGTCCTCATCCGCATCTTGGGCAGCACCTCTCGCGGACGAAAAGAAGCCCAGGTGGCCCGGATTCTCAAACGAGCGGTTTCAACCCTGTGCGGCATTTTTATCGAAAACAGGAAAGGCGGGCACCTGATGCCCGACAACCCTAAATTACCCTTTATGGTCTTTCTTCCCGCCTCAAAAACAAAAAATGCCCAAAACGGAACGGCGGTTCTGGCACGAATTACCGAATATGGAGGCAGAGACAGGGAACCGACGGGAGAAATCCTTGAAATACTCGGTGATCCGCTCACCGTGCCGGTACAGTTGCGCATGGCCATGGAACAGCTGTCCCTGCCCCGCTCTTTTCCCGATGAGGTCATTCAGGCGACACAACAACTTACACCGCTGACCACCTGTGAGCATGATCGCAAAGATCTACGCCATATACCCCACGTCACCATAGACGGGGCAACCGCCAAGGATTTTGATGACGCCATCGCCGTGGAAAAAACGAAAACAGGATTCAGACTCTATGTCTCCATTGCCGATGTAAGCCATTATGTTCAACCCGGTTCTCCCATTGACCAGGAGGCCTACAGGCGGGGAACCAGCGTCTATCTGCCCGATCTCGTTCTCCCCATGCTGCCCG
>WGCP01000048.1 GCA_015493715.1 Desulfobulbaceae bacterium | reverse complement strand
CTCCCGCAGGTACCTTGTGCCCACAGGCGTTGACTTGCAGCAATTTATTGCATCCCACCATGATCGGATGACCGAATGCCTCTACCCCGAACCCCTGACCTCCTTTGAAACCGGCATTGAACCGGAACCGGTCTACGAGGTGGACATGATCGGCAAGGGACCGGACGCGCTGCTTGAGATTCCGGGCATTTCCATGGACGAGCGGGACCGGAATTTTTATTATCAATATTTTGTTAAAAAACATGGCCGCAACCCGACGATTGTCGAAATCATGGACCTGAACAACGCCAACTCCGAGCATTCCAGGCACGGTTTTTTCCGGGGCAGACAGATCATAGACGGCAAAGAGCAGGACGAAACCCTGTTTCAGCTGGTCACAGACACCCTGACCGCCAATCCCCGGGGTTCGATCATCGCTTTCAAGGATAATTCCAGTGTTGTTGAGGGCCACGATATCACGACCCTGCATCCGCAGACGCCGGGCATGCCGTCTTCCCTGCAGACGGTTAATGTGCGATACCAGCCGCTGTTGACAGCTGAAACCCATAACTTTCCCACCGGAGTGGCGCCGTTTCCGGGTGCGGAAACCGGGACCGGCGGGCGGATTCGTGACGTCCAGGCAACGGGCAAAGGAGGTTTTGTCATGGCCGGCACAGCCGGCTATTGTGTGGCCAATCTCCATATCCCCGGCTATGACCTTTCCTGGGAACACCACTATAAATGCCCGACAAATCTTGCCTCGGCCCTGACCATTGAAATAGAGGCCAGCAACGGCGCCTCGGATTACGGCAACAAGTTCGGCGAACCGCTGATTCAGGGTTTTACCCGCTCCTTTGACCTGCGTCTGAGAAGTGGTCAGCGCTGGGGATTTATAAAACCCATCATGTTTACAGGCGGCATCGGCCAGATAGATGGCCGGCACACGGAAAAAGCGGCGGAGAAAAAAGGGATGCTCATCGTCCAGGTGGGCGGTCCGGCCTACCGGGTCGGCTTCGGCGGCGGCGCAGCCTCATCCATGCTCCAGGGAGAAAATGCCGAAGAACTGGATTTCAACGCCGTCCAGCGCGGCGATGCCGAGATGGAACAGAAGATGAACCGGGTTATCCGCGCCTGCAATGAAATGGGGGACACAACCCTGGTCGACGTGATCCATGACCAGGGCGCGGGTGGACCGGCAAATGTACTCAAGGAGCTGGTGGAACATTCCGGCGGCCGGATCGAAATCCGCAACATCCGGGTCGGCGATCCCACCATGAGTGTGCTGGAAATCTACGTGGCCGAATACCAGGAACGAAACGGATTTCTGATCAGCCCGAAAAACATAAAAGAATTCCAGTCCATCTGTGACCGGGAAAAGGTGGCCTGTGAGGTTCTGGGTGAAGTCACCGGTGATCTTCGTTTTATTGTCCACGATGCCGATGACGATACCACGCCGGTTGATCTTGAACTTGACGAACTGCTGGGTGATATTCCGCAGAAGACGTTTTCCGACCGCCATGTCAACCCAAAGCTGCAGCCGCTTGTCCTGCCGGATGACCTGACGCTGCGCAAGGCCCTGGATGACGTGTTGCGACTGGTCAGCGTCGGTTCAAAGAAATTCCTCACCAATAAAGTTGACCGGGCGGTTACCGGATTGATCGCCCGCCAGCAATGCTGTGGTCCCCTGCAACTCACGGTTTCCGACGTGGCAGTTGTCGCCCAGTCCCATTTCGGGCTGACCGGTATCGCAACCGCCATCGGTGAACAGCCGGTCAAAATGCTGGTTGATCCTGCGGTCGGGGCACGTATGGCGGTCGGCGAGGCCTGGACCAACCTGGTGTGGGCAAAGATTGATGATCCCCTGCAGGTTAAATGCTCGGCCAACTGGATGTGGGCGCCCAAACTTCCCGGCGAGGGGGCAGCCATAAACGATGCGGCCCGGGCCATGCGTGATGCCATGATCGCCACCGGCATGGCCGTGGACGGCGGCAAGGACTCCCTGTCCATGGCAACCGTTATCGGTGAGGAAACCGTCAAATCACCACGGCAGCTGGTCATCTCAGCCTATGCGGCCATGACCGATATCACCAAAGTCATCACCCCGGATATCAAAGAGCCCGGCTCGCCGCTCTTGTTTATTGATCTTGCTCCCGGCCGGGCCAGGCTCGGCGGCACGGCCCTGGCCCAGGTCCTCGGACAGTTGGGCGACGACAGCCCGGACATGGATGATCCGGAGCTGATCCGCCGCGCCTTTGCAGCCGTTCAGAAACTGATTGTCGACGACCTGATTCTGTCCGGCCATGACGTCAGCGACGGAGGATTGATCACAACCCTTCTGGAAATGGCCTTTGCCGGCAACTGCGGCATTGATATTGCTATCAGGCGGCAGGAGAATCTCTTTTCGGCCCTGTTTGCCGAGGAACTCGGGCTGGTGCTTGAATGCCGTCAAGAAGACCTCAAATCCGTCACCAAAATTCTAGCTGCGGCCGACATCCCTACCCTTGTCCTCGGCACATCCACTGCCGAGCAACAGATCACCATTCACCACAACGGCGCAGAAGTCCTTACCGAGGCAATGGTTGTCTTGCGCAGGCAATGGGAGGAGACCAGTTATCAGCTGGAACGACTGCAGATGAATCCAGCCTGTGCCGATGAGGAGAAAAACAATAGTTACGACCGCTCCGGCCCCATATACACACTCCCCTTTACCCCGAAGCCGGCCCCGGCCGCACTACTTACCGCCGCAGACAAACCAAAAGTCGCCATCCTCCGGGACGAGGGATCAAACTCGGACCGGGAAATGGCCTCCGCCTTTTTTGCCGCCGGCTTTGAGCCCTGGGACATCACCATGACCGATCTTTTGAGCGGTACTCTCAACCTGGATAATTTTCGCGGTCTGGCCGCCGTCGGCGGTTTCTCCTATGCCGATGTTCCCGAATCGGCCAAGGGCTGGGCGGCCGCCATCCTCTTTAATGATCGATTGAAGTCCATGTTCGACACCTTTTACAACCGGCCGGACACCTTTACGCTTGGCATCTGCAATGGTTGCCAGTTATTTGCCCTTCTGGGCTGGGTACCCTTTCAGGGACTGACCTCCACCCAACAGCCCCGTTTTATCCATAACCGTTCCAGTCGCTTTGAATCCCGCTGGGTCTCGGTCAAGGTGCTTGAGAACCCGGCCATGATGCTTGCCGGTATGACCGACATGGTTTTCGGTATCCATGTGGATCATGGCGAAGGAAAACTCCATTTCCCGGACAGGGTCATACGGGAGCAGGTGACAAAACAACACCTGGTACCGCTGGCCTATGTTGATGACGAAGGAGCGCCGACGGAGAGCTATCCCTTTAATCCCAATGGATCAACAGGCGGACTTGCCGGTCTCTGCTCTCCGGACGGTCGCCACCTGGCCATGATGCCCCATCCCGAACGGGCGTTTCTGCCCTGGCAATGTCACTGGCTGCCAAGGGAAATGCAAAACCTGACGGTATCACCGTGGATGTGGATGTTCAGCAATGCCTATACCTGGTGCGTCGGATAAGGGTCACGGAAAAAAATAATTATCCCGTAATGCGCCGAAATTTGCTTCAGATTCAAGGCGTGAGAAGAGGCGCATATTTGCTATTAATATGTAAGTTTTTTTTCACAACGCAGAAGCGGCAGAAAAAGACTAAGGCGGATTTTACCCGCAACCCAGAAGTAGGAGCCCGCCCCTGCGGGCGATCATAACCTGCCATATGTAATGAACG
>WGCP01000047.1 GCA_015493715.1 Desulfobulbaceae bacterium | reverse complement strand
TTGGTGAAGTTTCAGGTTTTTCCCAAGATTGACGGTTATGTGATTTCGTCAACCGTGGAATTTCCGGACGGTACTCCGGCTTCCGTGACCGCTGCCGCCCTGCAACGGATCGAACAGGCCTTTGTGCGGGTGGCTGCGCGTACGCCGACCAAAAGCGGAGAGCCCTTGATAAAAAAACGGTTGTCCCTGGTCGGTCAGACCCTGGGCGAGGCCATGGGCAGAACCGGACCCAATCTTGGTTCGGTGCAGATTATTCTGCTCGATTCTGCCAGGCGCGGTATTCATTCCAACGACCTTATGGTGCTCTGGGAAAAGGAGATCGGTGCCATTCCCGGGGCCAGGGCTCTCAGTTTTCACGGCCTGTCAACCGGGCCAGCCGGCGCCGATATAGAGATCTGGTTGCAGGGCGATGATATGCGGGTGCTGGTCGATGCCGCCAAGAGTCTCCAGCAGAAGTTGCGAACCTATCAGGGGGTTTTTCAGGTTCGTTCCGATTACAGCCCCGGCAAAAATGAACTGCGCTTGTCCCTGAAGCCTGAAGCGCGGACCCTTGGCCTGACGGTGGAAGAGCTTGCCCGCCAGGTTAATGCCGGTTTTTTCGGCATGGAGCCCTTGCGTCTGCAGCGCGGCGAGGATGATATCCGGGTGAAGGTCAGGTATACAAAACTTGAACGCAGCCGTTTGGCTGATTTTTACGGAATGCGGATCCGCCTGCCCGATGGCGGCATGGTGCCCCTGCGCTCGGTGGCAAATATTAATTTTGGTCCCGGCTTTTCCACCATAACCCGCACCGACGGCCGGCGCAGGATCTCCGTCAGCGCTGAGGTTGATCCCAAACAGGCCAATTCTCAGGAAATCGTCGCTGACTTGGGAGCCGGTTTCTTCAGAAAGCTGCAGGCGCAGCATCCGGATCTGCACATCTCCCTGCAGGGGGAGAAGAAAAATATGCGCGATTCCTTTGCTTCACTCAAGGTGACCTTTCCGCTGGCTGTTCTTGGAATATTTGTTATCATTGCGACAATATTCAGGTCCTATATTCAGCCGCTGGTGATTCTTGTGACCGTTCCCTTTGGTATCATCGGCGCAATCATCGGCCATCTCGTTTTTGGTTACACCCTGTCGATGATGTCCATGTTCGGCATGGTTGCCCTGACGGGCGTGGTCGTCAATGATGCCATAGTCCTGATTGAGCGGATCAATGAAAATATTGCCGAAGGAATGGCTTTTTTTGAAGCGATCAAACAGGCGGGCAATCGTCGTTTTCGGGCCATTTTACTGACATCGCTCAGTACGGTCGGTGGATTGGCGCCCTTGATTATGGAAACGGACATGCAGGCCAGATTTCTTATTCCCATGGCCCTGTCGCTGGCTGCCGGGGTAACATTCGCCACCGTTTTGACCCTGGTCCTGATTCCCAGCCTGCTTGCCATCGTCAATGATATGCGACGGATGGTTGTCCGCGTGAGAACCGGGGCATGGCCGAGTCGGGAAGAGGTGGAACCGGCACGCGGGCGCAGGCAAAATGTCCTGTACCAGCCTGCACCCCAAGAGGTTGAACAATGAATTACACCCACAGCAAGCTGCGGGATATCAACAATGTTTACGCCCCAAGGGGCCGGTTATTACCCTCCAAAAATAAAGTGGTCTGATGAATGAGGCCCTGTTCTGCAACCATGTATGAGGACGTAATGAAGCGAATCATTGTGCTGTTTTTCTTTCTTTTCTCTCTGGCCTCCGTCAGTGCGGGAGCTGAAGAAAAGGCTGTTATGACTGCGCCCGATCTTTCCGCTATCAAGATTCTTGATCTGCCGACCGCCCAGAAAATCGCTCTTGCCGGTAATCCGGATATGGCTGCGGCCATGAGCAGAGTTGAGCAGGCAAGGGAGCGGATCAGCCAGGCGGCGGCTGCCTGGTGGCCCAGCCTGGATGCGAGCCTCAGCGGAACACAGACCAGGCTGGCAAAGAATTTTTTTGGGAACAGCCAATCGCTCTCATTTCTTGCCGATCGGGGTGTTGATTTGAATTCAGATGATTTTAAGGCCGGTTTGCAGGCGATCTGGGTTCTGTTTGACGGTTTTTTTCGGTCCTATAAACAGCAGCAGGCGGAGTTTAATGAAAAAGAGTTCAGCGCCGCCCACAGAGACAGCCAACGGCTGTTGGCCTTTAGTGTTGCAGAGGCCTTTTATAATGCACAGCTCGCTCAGACCAAGGTCGATATTGCCCTGGCCGACAAAAAGTTTTACCTGAGCCAACTTCGGGATGCCGACAATCGGTATGAGGTCGGCACCGGTGGTTGGGGCGATGTCCTTAATATCAAGGTTCAGCTTAATTCGGCAAAAACCAGTCTGATGTTAGGCAGGCGTCAGTTTGAGGCGGCCGGTTATGGATTGGCCGCCCTGATGGGAATACAGGATGCCGCCTTTCCGGAAGGGTTGCGTCTTGCCGAACTGGACCGTGATGTCAAGCTTCCTGCAGCCCGGGAAAATCCGGCCACGCTGATCAAAGAGGCCCTGGCAGTCCGTCCGGATATTCAGCGATTGGAAATGCTTGCCCATGAGGCCGAGGCGGGCAGCGGTCAGGCAAAAGCGCCCTTTTATCCCAAAGTACAGGTGGTCGGCACCGTCAATGGCGACAGCCGGGACGACACCTCGTTTAGCGCCGATGATTTCGGTAATACCATCGGCGTCAATATTGCCTGGAACCTCTTTTCCGGCGGCAGAGACAGGGCACGGTACTTTGAGGCACGACAGAAGCAGCGGGAAGTTGCCTATACACTGGCCTCATTGCGGAATAAGGTGGCAGCAGAAATTCGGCAGGACATTGCCCTGCTGGCCGCTGCCGAAGAGCAGGTCCGCCTGCAGCGGGAGAGCGTCACCCTGGTCAGAGAGAACAGAGAGCTGGCCAAAAATGAATATGAGGCCGGAGAAACCTCGCTGGTACGATTGAACGAGGCCCAGCGTGACCTGACCACCACCTACAGCCGCCTTGCCCAAGCCCTGGTCGGGTATCACCAGGCATGCCACAAACTCCTTGCCGCGACCGGAAAAAACCTTCTGCCGCTCCTCACGACAAAAAAATAATGGAGGAGATGCGGCGCCTTGTTTACTGCCGTTAAAAATTATAGGTCAGGTTGATCGTGGCGACGGGATAATACTGAAATTCGTCCAGATCATCTTCAATGGCCCGTTTCTGTTCATCGAGAAAACGAACAACTTCGGGATGATTTTCCAGGCCGAAGGGTGATTCCGCGTGCAGATCCGAGACCTTCGGCTCCCCTTGAAACATGATCCCCACATCAAAGGCCACTCCCCATCCTTTTTCTTCGTGATTACTAGTCCAGCCCAATCCTGCGTAGGGGGCAAAGGTGTTGAAGTCCACCGTTCCCTTGACATGCGCCAGGTCGGTGAGATTAGCGTACTGTTGATATTGGCCGGGTATCAAGTCTTTTCGATACGTTCCATCCACATTGATTTCATTGTCATTGAGGTAGACGCCGCCGGTCAGGCGAAAGCCGTTGGCAAAGGGGTGCCAGTCGAGCAGGAGTGATGCGTTTTTCAGCTCCGGTTCCATGTTGTAATCGACCTGGTCAATGGTGGAGTCAAAGTTAAATTTCAAATAATCAGCCCCGCCTCTTAAGATAATCGCATCCGTGAGGCCAACGCCGATCTCGGCTCCGATACCGAGCGTTCCACCCTTCAGGGCAATTTGAACATCTCCCCGGCCGGCAAAACAAGTTTGGACGAAAAGCAAAGTGAGGCAGCAGAATAACAGCGCAGGCAGTTTCATAAATGATCTCTCCAGATGATTGTTGCCGCCATACACACGCACAGGTTGTAT
>WGCP01000046.1 GCA_015493715.1 Desulfobulbaceae bacterium | reverse complement strand
TCCGTGAGGATGGCGCCTATATCGAGGCTGGAGAAAATGATAACCTGATCGTCCGGAAACTTGAGGCCAATCCCAAGGCTCTTGGTATATTTGGCTTCAGCTATCTGGATCAGAATGCGGATAAGATCCAGGGCTCCATCGTCGATGGTGAGGCCCCGACCTTTGTAAATATTGCCGCCGACAGATATCCCGTGTCAAGGCCGCTGTATTTTTATATTAAGGATGCCCATGTCGGTGTGGTTCCGGGTATGCGTGAGTATATCGCCGTATTTACCAGTGACAGGGCCTGGGGGCCGGAGGGATACCTTGCTGATAAGGGGTTGATCCCCATGCCCGATGACGAACGTAAACGGTTTGCCGCTGATGCAGCTGCGTTAAAACCGCTGGTGTTCGATAAATGATATGTATCTTATTGATAGGTCTGAAACTATCTGATTTTAGATGCCCCGGCAGTTAAATAATGGATTCCATGGAAACAGAAATAAAAGACGGAACGACGTCGACCCATCGGGAAGCGTTGCTGAAACTTGATGATGGCGCAACGGCAGGAGATGGCACTTTTGCCTTGACCGACCGGGAAGATCACTGCACCGTTGGTTTACCCTTTGTCGACAATCCGCGTATAACCTGCCGGAACGTGAATGTCTACTATGGTGACAAACATGCCATTCGGGATGTTTCCATCGATGTGGCCGGGAATGAAGTCCTGGCCATGATCGGACCGTCGGGATGCGGCAAGTCAACCTTTCTGCGTTGTTTAAACCGAATGAACGACACCATTACTTCCTGTCGGGTCACCGGTGAAATTCTCCTTGATGATCGCAATATCTATGACAAATCCATTGATGTTGTCCCGTTGCGGGCCGAGGTGGGCATGGTCTTTCAGAAACCCAACCCGTTTCCGAAATCTATATATGAAAATGTCGCCTATGGGCCGCGAATTCATGGTCTGGCATCCTCACGCTCGGAATTGGATACCATCGTCGAGGGATCGCTGAAAAGGGCAGGTTTGTGGAAAGAGGTCAGCGACAGGCTGGATCAACCGGGAATAAGTCTGTCGGGAGGTCAGCAGCAACGGCTTTGCATAGCGAGGGCCATTGCCGTGCGCCCGGAGGTGATTCTTATGGATGAACCCTGTTCATCCCTTGATCCCATAGCCACCGGAACCGTGGAGGATCTGATCGCCGAACTGCAGGAACAGTATACCATTGTTATTGTCACGCATAATATGCAGCAGGCGGCCCGGGTTTCCCAGCGAACCGCCTATTTCCATCTCGGAGATCTCATCGAGGTCGGCAATACCGACCGTGTTTTTACCAACCCCCGTCATAAACTGACCGAGGATTACATCACCGGCCGTTTCGGTTGAGCCGGGCAGCCTTTCATGGATGAAATATTTCGACTAAAAATATTGGTTACATGAGGCTGAAACAGTAGAGCAGGTAACCGCCCAGGAGAAATACGCCATGGATGCGCCGGGTACCGCCTGTTTTGTGGAGGATGGGAATCAGGACCAAGGTAAAGGCGAGCATGACCGGCAGGTCACGGTGCAACAAATCCGGGGAGAGGGAAAAGGGTTTCAACAGACCGGTCAGACCCAGAACCATGAACAGGTTGAACATGTTGGAACCTATGACGTTGCCGATCAGCAGGCCGGATTCATTATGGCGCAGTGCGGCAAGACTGGAGGCCAGCTCGGGCAGGGAGGTGCCGATGGCGGCAAGGGTCAGGCCGATTATCAGTTCACTGATACCGAAATGACGGGCCAGGTCGACTGCTCCTCTGATAAAAAGATTGGAGCCGGTCGCAAGCAGAAAAAGGCCCAGGAGAATCAGGCCCAGCATGAGAGGAAACCCCTTGTCGGTTGTAGAGTGCCTGTTGTCTTCTTTTTCTTTGTTCCGGCCACGGAGACCGTTATTGCAGACAAGGATGGTATACCCGGTCAGGGTCAGCACAAAGAGCAGGCCCATGGCCCGTGGGAAATAACCATATCCGCTGCAGAGCATGAGAAGCACCGACCCGCCGCTGACCAGCAGAAGTTCGTACCAGACCTCGCCGATGGTCAGGGTAAGGGGGGTGAGCAGGGCGCAACAGCCGAGAATAAGGCCGACATTGGCGATATTAGACCCGACCACGTTGCCGATCATGATGTCCGGATAGCCCTTGAATGCAGCGGTCAGGCTGACAAAAAGCTCCGGGACCGAGGTGCCGAAGGCGACCACGGTGAGACCTATGAGCAGCGGTTTCATCCCCAGGCGTTCGGCCAGTCTGGTGGCCCCTCCCACCAACGCTTCACCGCCGCCGACCAGCATAATCAGCCCGCCGATGACGAAAGCCACTGCATGCAGTAGCGAAAGAGAACCCGTTTCCATCAAAAAATAAAATTTCGCATTTCGGGTTCCCCTTGCAGTCTGTATGCGCGGTCGATGATCGGGTCCAGCTCGTGTTTGATTTGTTTGTAGGGATGTACATCCGGCAGGATCGGCAGGATTTTCTCAACCGGCGGCGGCGCCTTGACCCGCATTTTATTTTCAAGATTTTGGCCGGTATGGGGCGTCAGCCCTCCCTCCATGGCCCCGGATTTGTATGAGCCCGTTCCGCCGAGGCTGCGCAGAAAACCCATGATCGTGCTGAGATCGTTTTTCTGATAGAACAGGTTGATTTCCTCGGCAATGGTTTCCTGTTCCTCCTTGAGCTGTTTCAGGTTGTCCTTATATTCTTCAACGTGACGAACGAGATTGTCATAGGTATCGACCACCATGTTTTTAAATCGGCTTTTCCGGGTCATCCCGTGCGGCTGCATACCGGTAAAAACACGTTTCCTGATGGTTGGGGATTCAGCCAGGTAGGGATCGTAAAAAAGTCGCTCATCAAGACCGGTGATTTGAAAAAAGTCATGGATAACCTGCTCGTTCTTCAGTAGAATGTACAGTCGGACAAGATCAAAGCCGATTCTTTGTTCAAGGCGCCTGAATGTGGTAATAATCAGGCTGTCGTATTCCTTGATGTCCTCTTCAATGAGTTTGCGAAAGCCGAAATA
>WGCP01000045.1 GCA_015493715.1 Desulfobulbaceae bacterium | reverse complement strand
TGCTGTATGTGGCGGCCACCCGAGCCGGCAAACACCTCTTCCTCACCTACCCCCGGCAAATCTTCACCACTGATCGTAAACTGCGTCATACCGTCATGTCTCCCTTTCTGCGGGAGATCAATCCCGGCCTGTATTATCAACGGGAACAGAAGCCCACCACCGGATATTTCACCAACGGCGGTCAGGATCTGGGCCTGCCTGACCCGGTTCGGACCCGGAAAAAAACCATCTCCGCGCGTATTGAATATTTACCGGGCATGTCGGTGCTGCACCCGTTGTTCGGCCCTGGGACGGTGAAAAGCGTTCCCGGACCCAGGCGGGTGGAAATCGCCTTTGACCGGCATGGCAACAAAATTCTTCATCTCGATTACACCAAACTGGAAATTATTTCCTGACATTCCCGTTCAGCACCCGCAAATGAACTATCAACAAGCCTGGACTTTTCTTAACAATCTGCAATTTTTCAAGATCAAGCTGGGCCTTGATGCCATGACCACCTTTCTCGGCAGAGTGGAAAATCCGCATCAAAATTTTTCCTGCGTACATATCGGAGGCACCAACGGCAAGGGTTCGGTTGCCTCGACCCTGCTCTCCATCCTGACCAACGCCGGCTACAAGGTCGGTCTGTACACCTCGCCCCATTTAAGCAATGTACGCGAGCGTTTTCGCATTGGCGGCGATTTTATGCCTAAGGAAGATTTTGCCCGGCTGGCTACCGGGATACAAGATGTCCTTGCCGGTGACCAGATCACCTATTTTGAATTTACGACCACCATGGCCATGCTCTGGTTTGCCGAACAACAGGTCGACCTTGCGCTTCTTGAGGTGGGCATGGGCGGCAGGCTTGATGCCACCAATGTCATCAAACCGCTGGTTTCCGTTATCACCAATGTTTCCATGGACCATGAACAGTACCTTGGCACCACCCTCGCCGATATAGCGCGGGAAAAAGCAGGCATCATCAAACCCGGTGTGCCGGTGGTTTCAGGGGTCGCTGATGACATCTCAACCGGGGTGGTTGAAGAATCCTGCCGCAGACTTGCCGCTCCTCTCTACCTGTCGGGACGTGACTTCAACGTTTGCAAAGAGAGTCAGCCGCAGCCGGTGGAGGGACGGGAAGCAACAGACACCTGGCGCTGGTCGGGATGGGATGGCCGGGAATACGGCCACCTGCCCCTTGCCATGAAGGGCGGATACCAGATGACAAACGCCGGACTGGCCCTGGCCGTCATTGAGTTGCTCAAACATTCGGGTTATAAAGTTTCCGAACAAAATCTACGCGCCGGACTGGCCGCCGTGTCATGGCCGGGACGACTGGAAGATTTTTTTTTCTCGCCGAGAAAGGGTACGCTCTTGACCGACGTACCGGCAGGTACGCATTTCCTCCTGGACGGGGCCCACAATCCGGCCGGTGTCAAGGCATTGCGCAAAGCGCTTGAAAAAGAATTTCACTACCTGCAACTTATCCTCATATGGGGCGCTATGGCCGATAAGGATATTCTCCAAACCCTTGCCACCATAGCGCCGCTTGCCGACCATATTATCTTTACCCGCCCGGAATCCGAGCGCTCGGCAAAACCGAAAGAACTGCTCACCCACCTGCCTGCTCAATATCAAAGCATTGCCGAGACACAAGATAATGTGGAACAGGCCCTGCAACGGGCAGCCGGGCTGGCCGGAAAAGACGATCTCATCTGCGTGGCAGGGTCCCTGTATCTTGTGGGCAGGGCACGACAAATACTGCGAGGAGAGCTAATAGCATAATGCGTGATGATTATTTAGCCCTTGGCGGGCCGGACGAGGCGTTTATCCGGGCACAGCGGAACAAGGCCCGCGCCCTGCGCAAAACCCGATGGTGGCAGCAGAAAACAAGCAGCGGTGTCTGCTGGTACTGTGGGGAAAAAGTCGGCTTTAAACAGCTGACCATGGATCATATCATTCCCCTGTCCCGGGGCGGCCGTTCAACCAAAGATAACCTGGTTCCCTGCTGCAAGAGCTGTAACACCAAGAAGAAAAACGCCCTACCCGTGGAATGGCAGGAATACATGGACAACCTTGCCGGAAAGAAGGCTTGAAAAAAACACACCGGCCGGGTAAGTTGACCTCGTCTTATTCGAGATAATCCCCGCATGTGGGCGGGTAGCTCAGCTGGATAGAGTACTGGCCTCCGAAGCCAGGGGTCGCGGGTTCGAATCCCGCCTCGCCCACCATTTTCACACTACATCAATCGACTAAAAAAGACTTTTTTTGGGTGACCCCCCCACACCCTCCTCTTGAGACAACTTACCGTCCCATAATCGACCCAAATCACAGGCCAAAACACCGAAAAACGACGACCTGCCCAGGTACTCTCTGACAAGAATTCTTTTAACGAAGAAACTGGAAATTGCGTTCTTACCATGACCACCAGTGCAAAGAATCACGACTGGCCGCTTGATTCAAAAATTGGTAGTCTAAAAGAAGCTGG
>WGCP01000044.1 GCA_015493715.1 Desulfobulbaceae bacterium | reverse complement strand
TAGCCGACAAAAAGGGTGGAAAACTTAAACAAAAAAAGCAATTCCATGCATTGGAATATTTCCGGGACAGCCTGCTCAATGAAGCCATAGCGCGGAGAAAGGAACTGGCTGCAGACCAGGAAGAGCTAACGGAAAATTGGGACAGCTCAACTATCAATGAAATTCAGGAAGAGCTGCCTCTGGTCGATGTGTCTGCTTTACGTCGTCTTTCCGCCATGTATGCTCGAACTCGGCAGACCCGGCACAGCCGGGAAATTTTTCGCCTTCTTCATGCTGCCGGGGAACTGGCCCGGCAGAGAGGAAAAGAAATGATGACCTGATTGCGCGCAAGTTCATCTTTCGTGCAATCAGGCCTACGCCTTTTAGGGCACCCTTTAGGCTTAATCATCTTCCATCGGCTCTATCAGAAGAATTTTATCGCCGGGTTTTAAGGCCTGACCGATTTCCGTCGCAATGTCCACCACCTTGCCGGTAACTTCACTGATGACAGGGGTCTGCATCTTCATGGCCTCAAGGATAGCGACCTGATCTCCCGCCGTCACATCCTGGCCTGTTTCCACCGAAATATCATAGACATTACCGCCGAAAGGCGCGCGAATATCACCTGTTTTTGCGAGCTTTACGATCTCGTCCTTGGACAGGGTTGCCTGGCACGTGGTTCCCTCCCGTACCTCCGGTTCTATAATATAGGTTCTCTGGTAATGATCTACATTGAGATAGACATTCGTCCTGCCGTCTTCATCTTCCTGGCTCGGACCAATCTCAATGAGATGCTCCTTGCCGTTATGATCCCGAAAAACCATGGTTTCGCCAAGATGAAATCCACCTTGCCGAAGGAAAATAGAGGGTGGCAAAACGTAGGACTGGCCGAATTTTTCTTCAAATTTAAAAAAATTAACTGCATCATTTGGATGTTGCAGATAGATGACGAGTTGTTGTTCCGTCGGCTCTTTGGCAAGTTTGCTTGTCAGTGTTTCCCGTTCCTTGTCAATGTCTATATCATCGATAACTTCAACGCCGCCGTCGCGCTCAAGCACTATTTTCCAGTCCGGACCGAATGCCTTCTCATAAATCCAGTCCGCAGGTTGGTAGAAGGGAAAAGGACCATATTTACCGAGCAGCAAGTTCTTTAAATCACCTGACGGGTTCCCGTAGCGTTCACCTTCAAGAACATTTGCCACCGCAGTCGTCCAGAGAATTTGCGACCCGGGCGTAACGCTCCACCAGTTGCCGAGTTCTTTCTGTACTTTGGGCAGTTCCTTGTGCAGAATATCGGGCATTTTATCCAGAAATCCGCCCTTTGATGCCTGTTCAAGACTCGAACCCATTGCACCGCCGGGAAGCTTATGGATCTGGACCGTGGGCATGAATCCTTTGATCTGCGCTTCAAACTGGCCGTAATATTGCCGTTGGTCACGAATAACATCAGAGGATCTGATAACCGCTTCTTCATTGATACCGATGGCTGTCTTGCCGTAATCCTTCAAGGTCTGGATAACGGTCAGGACCGGGGGCGGGCCGTAAAAGCCCGTAAATGAATGATCCGAAGCGTCAACGATGGTTGCGCCGTTGAGCACTGCCGCCTGGATCCGACCGATGTCATTGCCATCCGTGTTGTGGCCGTGATAGTGAATAATCAGCTCGGGATAGGCCTGTTTGATGGCGTTGACCAGTTCACCAATACGTTTGGGCGTGCCGAGACCACCGTGATTTTTAATGCACAGGATGATTTCGGTACCAGTAACATCGAGAATCTCCCGGACTTTTTTCACATAAAAGGCATCGGTGTGCTCAGGGCCTGTTGAAAAACAGATGCAGGGCTCGTTAATTTTTCCCGCCTTGGCAACTTCTTCAAAAACCGCCTCCATGTTGGGAACGTGATTCATAAAATCAAAAGTACGCCATACATCCACATATTTGGCAAATTCACGAACCGTCAGTCTGATGACGTTCTGCGGATAGGGCCGGTAGCCAAAAAGATTGACGCCTCGACACAGGGTCTGAAACATGGTGTCGGGCATCTGTTCACGCAGGAGTTTCAGCTTGAGAAATGGATCAACCTGCTTGCGGAGGATATCGACATGAATAGATGCGCCACCGGTGATTTCCAGGGAAAAATATCCGGCTTCCTCCCGGGCTTCGGCGGCCATGAGGTCCGTATGCAGGAGAATACGGTTTTTATAATCCGACTGGGACATATCCCTGGCCGTATTAGTGATATAATATCCATCGGCCCGCCGCAATGTGTCAAGCACTGCTCTCGGAGTCATTTTTTCTGTAATACGTATCATATATATATCCGTTTCGTTCGCTTAAAAGTGAAGAGACCAGGAGCCGGCCGCGTATCAGGCGGCATAGGTGTTTTGTTTCTTCTGGTGAATTTCAGCTATCAGTCTGGCAAGTTTGTTGACCTCACTTGCCTGCTCGTCATATTCGAAGAGCTGCTCGTTTTCGTCTAAAAATGAGGTGTCAAATTGACCTTTTTTGAAGTCCGGATGATTGGTCAGGTTGAGATAAAAGGGAATGGTGGTTTTTGGTCCGGTGATGACGAAGTTGTGCAGACATCGCTTGAGCCTGTCCACGGTTTCATTCCAGGACCAGCCGAAAACCGTCAGCTTGACAAGAAGTGAATCATAGGCCTCCGGAATAGTAAAACCCTGGTAGCAAAATCCGTCGAGGCGGACACCATAGCCGCCGGGTGAGTGGTACACTGTGATGGTTTTTCCGCCTTCAGGCATGAAATTATTCTGTGGATCCTCGGCATTGATTCGCATCTCAATGGCATGGCCACGCAGTTGAACGTGTTCCTGACCAAATAGAAGTTCCTTGCCCATGGCGAGTTTGATCTGCGTACGAACAATATCTATACCCGTGATCATTTCCGTGACCGTATGCTCTACCTGCAGCCTGGTATTAATCTCCATGAAATAAAAGGAATTGTCCTTATCGAGAAGGAATTCAACCGTGCCGGCGTTGAAATAGTCGGCCGCCTGGGCCGCCTGGATTGCCGTTAGACAGATTTTTTCACTGAGTTCAGGACTGAGCTGGAAGGCCGGGGCAATCTCAATCAGTTTTTGGTTGCGGCGCTGGATGGAGCAGTCCCTTGTCCCTAAATGAATAGTTTTACCGGTTTTATCGGCAATGATCTGTACCTCGACATGCTTGGGCTTGACCACAACCTTCTCCAAGTACACCGAATCATCGTTAAAGGCTGCCATGGCCTCGGAGCGGGCAATGGTATATTGCTCGGCAAGCTCGGATTCACTTTCTATCCGTCGAATACCGCGTCCGCCGCCACCTGAGGTCGCCTTGAGCATGATCGGATATTCGTATTTTTTGCCAAAGGCAACTGCTTCGGCCAGACCGTCATCGCCCGGTTTGAGGTTATTTGTCCCCGGTACCATAGGAATACCCGCTTCAGCCATGATCTTTCTGGCCATGACTTTGTTGCCGAGTTTCTCAATGACTTCCGAGGAAGGTCCTATAAAAATAAGACCCGCCTCTTCACATGCACGCGCAAAATCGGGATTTTCGGCCAGAAAACCATAGCCGGGATGGATGGCTACGGCGCCGGAATGGATAGCGGCATCAATAATTTTATCAATGTTGAGGTAGTCGGAACGTGGCCCATCGCCAATCCATACGGCCTCATCGGCGATGCGAATATGACTGGAATCTTTATCGGGAGACTCGTAAACGGCAACTGCTTCGTAATTGAGTTCCTGGATGGTCCGTATTATACGGATGGCAATTTCACCACGATTGGCCACAAGAATTTTTGTTTTCAATTGTATGCCCTGAAGTTGTGTTTTGTGTTTCTTAGAAAATCGCCCTTAAAGTGAGACTGTTTCAGGCAATCTTTATTTTTCGAAGTCTACGCTTGTCCGTCGCGGCTGTGACCTGAGAATATGATCCAGCCATGCCGGTTAGCCGAAAATATTCCATGGAACGTTGGTGTTCCTGGATAGTTTCATGGCAGCGTAGCGGTGTCACTGTTGTGGCTGTAGACAAAAAAATAAAGCCTTTGCCTGTTGGAAGCCATGTTGGTTTTCTCGGAAATCGACTCGAAAAGAAGCGATCATCAAGCATTATTCTATCTTGTTACGACGGTGACCGCAAGATATCCGGTCCGGCGCGACTATTCGCCGTCTGTCCAATCATGGAGCCCGGTTAGCGCGGAGTTACACGTTTGCACGGCCGAAGACTCCAAATATATACAAGAACCCACCTGAAGGAAGGGGTATCAGTCGGGATTAAAGGGGATTTTTTCTGATTGAAAGTACTGACCCATATAAACATAGTTAGGCGAAAAAAACAACAGAATCTGTTGAAATCCAATGCTTTCGGGCGAAATCAATCGTATGGGCATAAAGGCCACTGGAAAAAATAATTATCAAGTTCTGCTCATCTTTTGCTCCGGATTGCACGTTGTAAAAAGGAGTGCAAATCATCAAAATGCGCCTTTTTTCACACCTTGAATCTGAAGGCATCCAAAAAAAAAATCAGGCGCCTTCAGAAATAATTATTTTTCCGTGACTCTTGTTTTTACGCTCGTTTCTGTTTGCGGGCAAAGGTCGCGGCCTCCATTCCGGCGATGCAACCCTCACCGACCGCTTTGGCCATCTGGTAGGGGGGGCCGACGATGTCACCGGCTGCATAAATGCCGGTAATATTTGTTTCCTGGCGTCTGTTTGTTTCTATATATTTAAAGCGTTCGCTGTCAAGGGCGACACCGATCTGAGTGGCAAGTTCAAGCGCTCCTTTGGAGCCGAGTTCTATAAAAATGCCGTCAAGATTAACCGTGGAATCATCCTCCAGGGTCACGGACGAGACAGCGTTTTCTCCATGAATTTCCTTGACCCAGTTTGGGGTAAGAATTTCGACTGTACTCTTTTGGAGACGGTCCATGAGCTCGGGGGAAACAGACAGTTCTTTGGCAACAAGATACACCTTTTGCGCATAATCAGTCAGCGTAAGAGCGCCGTCAACGGCAGCGCTTCTGTTGCCGGCAACCATCACTGTGGCTCCACGGTAGAAATTTGCGTCACAGTCGACACAATAGCTGACCCCCTGGCCGATCAAACGGCGTTCACCGGGCACACTGAGTTTTTTCTTAGAGACACCCATCGTAAAGATAATCGTCCGGCAGTGAATCTTTGTGCCGCTTTCAAGTTCAAGCTCGAAAAATTTATCCGGTTGCCCAATGGAGAGGACGTCTTCGGGGTTGACCTTCGCGCCGAAATTTTGCACCTGGGAAATCCCGGCTTCCAGAAGGACTCGGCCCTCGGTCACCCCTTTTACGCAGGCATAATTTTCAATATGGGCACCATAGAGGGCGCTGTTTTCAATACGGCCGAGAACGAGTACACTGGTCTTTTTTCGGGCGGCGTGGATTGCCGCCTGTATACCGGCGGGACCGGCACCGATGATAACAACGTCAACAATAGAATTGGACATTTTTTCTCTCTTTTTTATGAAATAATTGAGGGTTGATCTTTATCTTTCATTAGCGTCTTCCTCCTAAATTCCTGTCATAAAAAACAGGTAAGCGCAGCGAAGCGTAGACTCCGGGTAAGCGCAGCGAAGCGTAGACTCCGGGTGAGGGGAGACTCCGAGAAATTTATTACGTAAATCTACTATTATTCTCATAGTTTACCTGCAATCAACAATAGCGGGTGAAGTAAACTATGTTGCATGTTGTGTAGGGGCGAATTCATTCGCCAAAGGCGCTCACATGGCGGCTGAAGCCGCCCCTGTCAGTGCATAGGAGCGGGCATCCTACCTTAGTATCTTAAAAGAGACAGAAAATTTTACACTATCCTTAGAACAAGGTCGACAGATTATTTATTCTAAGCTATAATATTCTGCTCGGTAACGTGTTCAAGTTTTTCCGCAGGACACACCATGACACGACCTTTCACTCTTTTACGTATTATGCCGTTTGGCCGGGAAGTTGACAAGTCGGCCCTGTATTTGCATATGACCAGAGAGCCTGTTCGGGACTTTGCAATATAACCGGCATGGCCGGCCTCAATCAGGCATGAAAAAAAGCATGCAATGTTGTTGTCTGCGAGCTGTTTCCAAGGGAAAAATACCCTATTTCATTACTTTTACATTCCATTCATATTGAACTAATCATGTCAATTTTTACGATGATAGCCGGTGTCGGTCTGATGGTCAAACTGGTTATGGCGACTCTGCTTCTTTTTTCCGTTATTTCCTGGTCTATTATCATACTGAAACAGGTGATGTTCAGGCGGGCGAAAAATGCCTCGGCTGAATTTATTGATCTCTTCTGGAGCAGTAAGACCTTAAGTGATGCCTTTGAGGCCGCCGGTGAGCATGTCCTTAGTCCTGAGGCCGCTGTTTTCGTCTCCGGGTATAATGAGATGAAAAAGATAAGCAGCGCCCGGGGCGGCGGTCAAGTAGGCGGAGAAACCCTGGAGATGCAGCTGGCAACCATGGACAATCTGAAAAGAGCGGTGAGAAAAGCCCAGCTACTTGAGAGTGAGCGCTTTGGGCGCTCACTGTCTTTTCTTGCCACTACGGGCAGCGCTACCCCTTTTATCGGTCTTTTCGGCACGGTCTGGGGTATTATGTCATCCTTCCAGGAGATCGGTGTTCGGGGCTCGGCATCCCTGGCAGTTGTGGCTCCCGGAATTTCCGAGGCCCTGGTTGCAACGGCCGCCGGCCTTGCCGTGGCCATTCCCGCAGTTATCTTTTATAATTTTTTTTCCAACAAACAGGCGGATGTGGAAACGGACATCGAAAATTTCACGACCGATTTCCTCAACCTTATTGAACGCGATATGCTGGCGCGCGGCTAATCGTATATCGGGCCGATTATATCGGTAGTCATATTTACAATCAAATAGAAGAAAAATATGGGTCCTGTCGGAGGTAGAGGCAAGCAGAGGCTGGTTGCCGAAATAAACGTAACACCCCTTGTTGACGTTATGCTGGTGCTGTTGATTATTTTTATGGTCACCGCACCCATGATGACCCAGGGGCTTGAAATCGACTTGCCGAAAACCACGGCAAAAGCCCTGCAACAGCAGAAAAAACCGATTGTGGTTTCCGTTAACGGTAAAGGTGAGGTCTTTCTTGACCGGATCAAGATCGATCAGGGGCAGCTCTTTGTACAGTTGAAACATTTACCTCGACAAAAAAAGGATCAGCCCATTTATCTCAGGGCCGACAAGGATGTTCCTTACGGGGTCGTGGTTACGGCAATGGCTGATATCAAACGGGCTGGGTTTGAGAAACTCGGAATGATTACCCGGCCGTCTGATGAAAAACACAGAGGCAGGTGATCCTGTTGGAAGAAGCCGTTATTTTTTCCGAACAGGAGTTTTATCAGCAGCAGTACCGGGATGACCGCAAATGGGGCAGGGCCTTGGTCCTTGTGGTTCTTTTTCATGTGTTCCTATTTGCCGCAGCAAAATTTCTACCGGAAATGATGCATCGAAAACCGCTGCTTGAGGATGTGATGACCATTGATCTGGTCTCCATGCCTGTGCCTGCGCCCGCACCGATTCAGCAGCCGAAACCACAGACTCGGCAGCCGTTACCCGCGCCAAAGCCGGAGGTCGCGCCGCCTGAGCCTGAAGAGGCCGTTGCCGTTGACGTGTCGCCGCCTGAGCCTGAACCGGTTCCCGTGCCGGCGGCCAAGCCTATTTCCATTCGGCCTCTTAAAAGAAAAATTAGAAAGGCAAAGGACATACGGCTGGAAGAGGATAAACGCAGAGAACAACTGGCGCTTGACCGCATACGGAAACATGTGCGGGAAAAACGGGACAGGGAAAAGGCGCTGGCAAAGAAAAAAGCCCTCCTGGCCAGGAAAAAGGCTGCAGAGAAACGTGCACAACGGAAGGCGCTGGCACGGGCAAAGGCTGCGGAAAGACGTGCCAGGGAAGTGGCCCGCAATGCCCGGGCGGAAATTGCAGAGGTCCTGCGCGAGCAGCAGAGCCTGCATAACACTCGCCCGGCAACAGGCAGCACTGGTGGAGCGCGGAGCGTAAACTCGGCCCTTGAAAAACAATATTATATGGATCTTGCAAGTCGTGTTCAGCGCTTATGGGTCCTGCCGGAAATTAAAAAATGGTCGCCAAGTCTGGAAACAATTATAGAATTTACCGTGCTTGCGGACGGCCGCCTTGCCAATGTCACGGTTG
>WGCP01000043.1 GCA_015493715.1 Desulfobulbaceae bacterium | reverse complement strand
GCGTCGACGCCAACAAGGCCCGGCTCCTTCAGGGCTACGTCAACGGGGTCTGGCTGCAATGGCTCAGCAGGACATCGGCCGAGCTTGGCCGGCCGCTGCATATTCCGATCAAGGTCGAACAGAGGATCTGGTATAATCCGGCTGTGCGCAGTCGCAACTATCTGGTACCGGGGCTGATCGCGGTCATCATGACCCTGATTGGGGCCATGCTCACCTCCATGGTGGTTGCCAGGGAATGGGAACGCGGCACCATGGAGGCCCTGCTGGTCACGCCGGTGCGGGTAAAAGAGATCCTCCTGGGAAAAATCGTGCCCTATTTCATCCTGGGGATGGGCGGCATGCTGCTCTCCGTCGCCATGGCTATCTTCCTCTTCCATGTGCCGCTGCGTGGTTCTCTTGCTGCCCTGACCTTGGCCTCGGCCCTGTTCATGCTCACCGCCATAGCCATGGGCCTGCTTATCTCCACAGCGGCCGGTACCCAGTTTGTCGCCGGTCAGGTGGCCATTGTCATCACCTTCCTGCCCGCCTTTATCCTGTCGGGTTTCGTCTTTGATATCGGCTCCATGCCCATTGGTATCCAGTGGGTCACCCATCTGGTCCCTGCCCGGTATTTTGTCGCCATTGTCCAGACCATCTTTCTTGCCGGTGATGTCTGGCCCATATTTTTTGTCAACTGCGGCTGGCTGGCCCTGATGGCCGCTGTCTTTTTTGTTATTATCCGGAAAAAATCCCATAAGAGGCTGCGGCTATGATCCTGATGCTTCGTCGTATTTTTTCCCTGATGATCAAGGAGTTCCGCACTCTGCTCACCGACAAGAAGTCCAGAATGGTATTGATTGTGCCGCCGGTGGCCCAGTTGATCGTTTTTGGTTATGCGGCCAGCTTTGAGCTCAATCATATCAACTATGTCGTCTTTAACGAGGACCGGGGCGTGGAATCCCGGCAGCTGCTGTCCGGTTTCGCCGGTTCCGATGTCTTTGTTCGCTACGGGACGATCAGTCACAACGCGGAAATTACGCCGCTGCTTGATACCGGCAAGGCCCTGATGGTGCTCCATATCGGGCAACAGTTCTCCGAAAATCTGCACCGGGGACGACCGGCGCCGCTGCAGATAATTATCGATGGCCGCAACTCCAATACGGCAATGCTGGCGCTCAATTATGTCCGGGAGATTGTCCTTTCCTTTAATGAAAACTGGACGCTGCGTCATGGCGGAGCCAGGGCGCCGGCGGTGCTTATGCAGCGGTCCTGGTTCAATGCCACCCTGGATTCACACTGGTTTATTATTGTCGGTATTGTCGCCCTGTTGAACCTGGTGGTCACCCTGGAGGTCACCGCCCTCTCTGTTGCCAGGGAACGGGAGGCAGGCACCTTTGACCAGCTACTGGTCACGCCGATGACGCCTTTTGAAGTTTTGATGGGAAAATCCCTGCCGGGCCTGATCATCGGCGCTTTGGAAGGGACTTTCATCATCACCCTGATCGTCCTCTGGTTCCATGTCCCGCTCCGGGGCTCCATTCCTGCGCTTTATCTCGGTCTTTTTATTTTTCTCCTCTCCGCCATCGGCATCGGCCTGATGATTTCCTCGCTTTCCGTTACCCAGCAGCAGGGGTTGATGGGGGCCTTTCTCTTCATGGTGCCCGCTGTCATTCTCTCCGGCTTTGCCACCCCCATCGAGAATATGCCGCAATTTGTCCAATGGCTTACCTATCTCAACCCGATGCGCTACTTTCTCATTATTGTCCGTTCGGTTTTTCTTCAGGGCGCCTCCTTTGATCTGCTCTGGAACCAGTACTGGCCCATGCTCCTGATCGGATTGGTCAATTTGGGTGTGGCCGCAGTTCTTTTCAGAAAGCGCATGTATTAAGCACGGTCATGGATGGTGCCTTTTTTCTTTTTTTTCTACTGTTTTGCGGTGGAACAGCGTAATATTCTGTTGTTCCATGAGATTCATAACCGCCCTGCGAGTAAACAAGAACTTCAGGAACAGGTCATTTTCATGCTTTGTTGCACCGTCAAGGTAAAACGGTTTCGTCATTCCCGCGATCTGTTGGGCGGGAATCCAGTGTGCATCCCATGGCATAGCATCTACCTGGATCCCCGTCTCCGACTACAGATTTCGAGGATGACGTACTATCTTGGTGATGATTTCGAATAGTTATGACGAAAGCGCTTCTCCATAATCATTGACAAGCTGCTCAAAAAGCTGTTGCAACCGCTGCCGATAAGGAAAAATCCAGGCCTCCTCCTCCGAGGAGGCCAGAAAAGAACCCTGGTAGGCGGGCAGGGCTTTGCCAATGGCAATGGATCGGCCCTGCTGGTCGAGATTATCACCATCCAGGGCCCTGCCGGCAAGACGTTCAAATTGCCAGCAGTCTACCCAGCAGATTCGGGGATTAAGGGTCAGGTAGGTGGATGTCTGAATGATGGCACCTTTCACCTGTAACAGTTGCCGCAGTCGGTGCAGGGTGATCTTCAAGGCCGCTGCCTGTTCGTCGCCGTTGGAGTCGGGCCAGAAAATATCCGCCAGCCGCTCCTTGTTCACCTGTCTGCCGCCAAGGGCAATAATGGCCTGCAGAAGTTGAATCGGTTTATTTTTCGCCCTGACTGCCGGGGATAATTTTTTCCCGTGCCTTAGTATCGAAAACCTGCCCAGGGTAAATATCTTTATCGGCCAGGGCCAGTTGTCAAGGTGTACCGGCGGATCAACGGGGGTTGGATTCCAGCGGACGATAAACCGACGGACAAAGGTCGGTTCAATATTCTCTTCCAGAGCGGCCACGGCCAGGGTTTCCATCATTTTCGGCAGAAAAAAGAAAAAGGTCAGGTAATTCTTCTTTCGGGCCAGAAAAAAGCCCTGTTGCAAATGGTGACGCATTTCCTGCCATTCTCCCTTGTGCCTGTGCATATAGGCAAGGCCTAAGTGGGCCTGGCAGGTGAACCAGGGATTGCCCGGCGCGGCGGCCAATTGAAAAACCCTCTCAAAACGGGTGGACGCCGCCGTATAATTTTGCTGAAAGACAGCGACCAGGGCCGATCCATACCAGCACCAGGTGAAATAGGAAGGCATGCCGATTTTTTCCGCCATGTCCAGGGCTGAACGCTGATGCCGGTCTGCCGCGACCAGGTCCTCGGCAAGCAGCGCTTCCAGGGTTTTCACCACATGGTAATAACTGCGCTCAAGCAGTCGGGCACGGTCGATATGTTGTTCCATCAGTCGCAGATACCCGGCCGCCTCTTTTTTTCTGCCGCAGTTTAGACAGCAGCCGGCGCCGAGAATAAAAAAATGTACCTCCCAGACCCGGATGCCGGTCTCCTCCATCATCTGCAGCGATTCTTCAATCACCCTGATACACTTGTCCGGCTCACACATGATCAGATAATACTGCACCTCCATGGCCTTAATGGCGGACAATAACAGCTTTGATCCGATCCGGTCCTTGTGCGCGTAAATATTGTCAAGGGCGGCCCGGGCTTCCGGGAACCTGCCTGTCCACAGGTAATGGGTGATAAGGGCCGGATGCATACCGCCCCGGCGGACAATACGCTGCAGCCAGAGCTCAAGGTCAGGATGGTCAGGGCGGCGCAGGACAAGAGCCCTGGCAATGGCAGCAGCCATGGTGCTGTTTGCAAAAGAACCATCATCGGGCAGGGTCCGGGGATCAAGCTGCTCTTCCAGGAAATCCAGCCAGGGATCAAGGGCCGGCAGCTCGGAGAGATGGTTGATGATCGAGTTGGTCAGCGAACAGCAGGCAAGGAGCGAACCGGTGGTGTCGTTTTCCTTTTGGAAAAGTGAAAAGCTTTTTTTCAGGATTTCAATGGCCTGCAGGGGATCAAAGGCCGTGGTCGCAACACCGAAGAAAAAGAGAAGCCATGGATTTCCCCCGACGATCTGTTGGGGCAGGGCCTGCTGCCAGCGAAGCAGGGTTTTGAATCTGCCCTGGTCGAGCATGACCGCGCCGTTTTTCCTGATATGCTCTGCAGCCCTGTTCCAGCTTTTGGCCTGAATGAGCAGATCAACCGCCTCGGTTTGACGATTGTCGGCTGCAAAGGAGTTTGCCGCCTGTTCCAGAAGAGGGGTGAGTACCGCGGCAGGCATAACAGCCTTGGCCTTTTGCCGGAGGAATTGCCTGAACAGAGGATGAAATTGAAACAATTCACCCTGGTTGTCCAGTCTGTAGGTGAAGAAACTTTCCCGGCTGAGGCGGAGAAAGTATGCTTTGCCGCCATCGGTTTTCTGCAGTCTGTCTATAAGTCCCGGCCGGATTTCGGGAAACTGGGCAGCCAGCATCAGTCTGTCTTTTTCCTGTTCCCCAAGGCCGGCAAAAATAACGCCGGCAAAATAATCAAAGAGTTCCTGATGATCAAATTCTTCGCCCTGATCCCGGGCGCAGATTTCCCGGTTTTGCTCCTTTAAGAGCAGGGTCAACCCGGCAGCCCAGCCAGCGGTGGTTTTGTGGAGATAGTGGATACAGCTTTCCTGTTCTCCGGTGATGCCGTGCAGGCTCATGACCTTGCCGATCTCTGCGGGAGTGAAACGAAGGGGGGCCGGATCAATGACCTGAATTTTCCCTTCCACCCGCATTCTGGAAAAAACCGCCGGAGGGGGTTTTCTGCTTAAAATAATGGCCCGGCAGTCAACCGGGATTTCCCCCAGGCATATCTGCAGCAGATGAACAAGCGGTGACTGCTCCGGGATTTCCTGAAAATTATCCAGAACAAGCAACCATTTCCCCGGCATGGACAGGAAGAGGCTGCGGAAAAATCTGCGGGCGAAAACAGGCAGGGCCAGCATGTCTTCGGGGCTGAGTTTGGGCAGGTCGCAGCCATCGGCTATGCTGGGAAAACGGGGAATGAAGGCCTGGGGCAGGGTGGAGAAAAAGGAAACGACGTCGGCGTCAAGAGGATCAAGGTCATACCAGAAGGCCGGCATGGCAACCTGCCTGGCATAACCTGCTGCCAACACGGTTTTTCCGGCTCCGGGCGGGCCGTTTATCCAGACATGCCCTTTGCCCGCAGACGCTGTCAGCTCGTCTATCAGCCGTTGCCGCTCAAGAATACGATCACCCTGTTCCGGCAGCCGCGTCTTGGGTGAGATCACGGGACGAGGGGCGGAAGATGCCTTTGAGGACTCCACAAGGGTGAATTGGGCATTTTTCACAGAGACAGTCTCCAGTCCGAAAAAACGACGAAATCAAAAAATCTTAAAAAATTATACCAAATCTTCATTTTTTTCTCAATCTGTACCTCATATGTACCCATGTCTCTGGTATGAATAAAACAGCATCAAGCACTCATCAAACAAAATTTACCTGGGAAAACAGCCATGAACCTATTGTCCGCTGTCCTGTTTTTTTGTGTAATAGTCCAAATCCAATGCATGAGCGGCTACGCACATGCAGCAACCATACAATGGAACACCTTTCTGGGCGGGACAACCGCTGATGAAAGCCTTGGTGTTGTCCATGACAACAGCGGCAATATTTATGTTACCGGCTACAGTTATGGCACCTGGGGCACCCCGATTCGTGCCTGGTCAGGCCACACAGATGCTTTTGTTGCCAAGCTGAACAGCAGCGGAGTGTTGCAGTGGAACACATTTCTGGGATCAGATAATAATGATACCGCCACAGACATTGCAATCGACAGCAGCGGCAACATCTATGTTACCGGGTACAGCAATACAAGCTGGGGGACACCAATACATGCTCACAGCAGTGACGCTCCGCACATGGATGCCTTTGTCGCTAAACTGAACCCGTCCGGAACCCTTATATGGCATACCTTTATGGGGGGCGCGGACCTCGATTTCGGTGCGGCGGTTTCTGTTGACAAATCCGGCAATATCTACATTGCCGGAAACAGTGAAAATTCCTGGGGTAGACCAATTACAGCCCACGGCAACACCGGTTGGAACGGATTTGTTGCAAAACTCAACAATTCCGGAATACTCCAATGGAATACCTTTATAGAACCTGCAGTCTATTCAAACTGCACAGCCATAGCAGCAACCGACTCCGGAACAGTGTATGTGGCTGGAGAAACCGGCTCGACATGGGGCAACCCCATTGCTGCCTACTCAGGAGACAGGGACGGTTTTCTGGCAGAATATAACACCGCCGGTGTTCGGCAATGGAACACTTTTTTCGGCTCTGCAGAGTCGGACACTGTTACTGCTATGACCACAGGTAATTCGGGCATCTATATAACCGGAGAAAGTGATGATTCATGGGGAACACCGGTTTCACCCCATTCCGTCCAGTATAACATCGACGTTTACGCTGTACGGTTCAGTACCAGCGGTGAAAAAATCTGGAATACCTTCATGGGAAGTCGGGTTGAAACAGATTTTGGTTCAGGTATCAGCCTGGACAGTGCCGCAAATATTTATGTCACAGGCACAAGCAGTGGCCCCTGGGGCAACGGCGCTGCATCCTATAGCGGAGATGATGATATTTTCGTCAACAGGCTCAATAGTGCGGGCCAGGGACAGGGCAATGTGTTTTTAGGGTCGGAGGATTCCGATTCAGGCAATGATATTACTGTGGAGCAGAGCGGAAAGGTGATTGTGGTCGGAACCAGCCACAACAGCTGGGGCACTCCGATTCGGCCCCATGGTCAAGAAAAGGGGTACAATGACGGCGTTGCGGTAAAGCTGGAACTAGCGGCGCAGCCATCACCTGCAGCAACATCCTGCACTTTTGTCGTTATCCCCTTGCCTGGCGGGAAAGCGGTTACTATCTGTCTGTAAAAACTTAGTTATAACAGATGGTCTGTCTCTGGACAGGTAGCCGCAGACTTTTGCCATAGGCATATAGTTGATATTCCGATGATAAATTTTTTTTTAATTACCACCATTCCTCAGCAACGAGGGATAACATCGCTACAGCAATGATCTCAGGCCGTATTCAGCAACGCTTATTCCTGATTTCAGGTCAATGCATTTTTCAAGAAAAGCGATGGTATCCCTAATTTCATTCAAGCTGATCTTTAGTGGTAATCACGATTTTTTTTGTATAACGCAGAGATTGGGCGAAAATACCATTAATCAACGGGCTCATTTATCCAGACAAGCCCTTTGGCAACAGACGCTGTCAGCTCGTCCAGCAGACGTTTACGCTCAAGGATGCGATTACCCTGTTCCGGCAGCCGTGTCTTGGGCGAGATCACGGGACGAGGGGCGGAAGATGCCTTTGAGGACTCCACAAGGGTGAATCGGGCATTTTTCACAGAGACAGTC
>WGCP01000042.1 GCA_015493715.1 Desulfobulbaceae bacterium | reverse complement strand
CAGGGTTGGTATCCACCTTTATCCGAACGAGGACAAGGGCAAAAAGCGCTGCCGACACCAAGGTCAGTAACACGGTCAGTGTGGGCCGGGCCGTGGACAATTTCATCATGGCGCGTTCAATGTGCATTGTGCTGTCTCGCTCTTCGTCCCGCCGGTTTTATTATGGGGCTTGGGGTCAGTTGGAAATTTGATGAGTTTTTGGGAAAAATTGTTTCAGGAGAAAGATGGACAGCCCAATGATGGCGAGGTAGAACCAGATATCCGGCTGGATACGGTTTTCCTGGCGTACAAGGGCAAGAACACCTAATACGACCATAAACTGGTATCCTTGTCGATGGAAACGGATAATCTTGCTCAGGACATAAAAGTTGATCATCGGCACGATAAGGTCCAGCAGCAGTAACGGGGAAAATTGATGGACGGCAACGGCAGTCAGCTGCAGTATCGCCATGTCATAGAGTTTTTTAACCGTAATGATAAAAAGAAGAAGACAGAGCAACCTGTTGAACCACAGATAGCGCCGGCGTCTGCCTTCATCCGGAATATTATTGAGAATATACAGTACCTCTTCTCTGTCATGTTTGCGCGACAGGTCGGCGAGCACCTGTTTTTTCTTCCTGCCGTCGGCCAGTTCCTTGCGGATGAGCTGTTCAAGTTTATTCGTTTTTTCCATATGTTCAGTATTCCTGCGGGTGAATGTCAAGATGGCTTCTATGTCTATTTCCCCTATTTCCGGATTGTCGGGAACGCTCCGGTTGGAAAGTAAAGTCACTCTCTTGTACCGTATCCGCTGGTGTTGCGCAATGGCTCTGTTGCGTGGATTACCCGTCTGCCGTTCCAAGGCGGTTTGGGAGTTATAACTTGACAATTGCACGATATACTATTACCACGGGAAGGTAAAATATCGTGGTGTGAAATGACGATAGCGGGGATGTTTTTCCGCCTTTCCGGGCGCAAAGAATGTATCCGTCCCTCTTGGCCGGTTTTGGCCGTTTCGGGGTATTCTGTGTATTTTTGGAGAAGGAGTATTGGAGTCCCGAGAAAAATAATTGTCCCATCCTGCTTGCCTTTTGTTCCAGCTTTTGTGTTGTGAAAATAGTTACGTATCATCAACATGCGTTCCTTCTCACGCCTTGAATCTGAAGCAAAATTCGGCACATTTAGGGATAATTATTTTTTCCGTGACTCTTGAGATTAATCGTTTTTGCAAGCAATGAGGAGTATTATCATGGGTGGCAACGAAGACAAAATCACCAGTTTGCTCAGTGAAGGAAAAACCTTCGAACCGCCGACTGAAGGAGCGGATCAGGCCTGGGTTAAATCAATGGATGAATATCAGGCTATGTACAAACGTTCCATGGAGGATCCGGAGGGATACTGGGGGGACAGAGCTGAAGAGCTGGTTACCTGGGACAAAAAATGGGACAAGGTCCTGGAGTGGGATTTTACCAAGCCGGAAATCAAGTGGTTTGCCGGTGGTAAACTCAACATGTCGTATAACTGCCTTGATCGCCATCTGACCGATGGCCGCAGGAATAAGGCCGCCCTTATCTGGCAGGGTGAACCGGAAGATGATGTCAAGGTATATACCTATCAGATGCTGTATACCGAGGTCTGCCGTTTTGCTAATGTGCTCAAGAAAAAAGGCGTGAAAAAGGGTGACCGGGTTTCCATTTACCTGCCGATGATTCCCGAACTTTCCATTGCCCTGCTGGCCTGCTCAAGGATCGGCGCCATTCACTCGGTGGTTTTTGCCGGTTTTTCCGCCGTGGCCCTGCAGAGCCGCATTCATGATTGTCAGGCCAAGGTATTGATTACTTCCGATGCCGTCCTGCGTGCCGGCAAGACCATTCCTTTGAAACCAAACGCCGACACGGCTATGGAAGGGTGTGATTGTGTGGATTCCTGTATTGTGGTTCAACGTGCAGGTAACGAGGTGTCCATGCAGGAGGGGCGTGATTGCTGGTGGCATGATGAAGTGGCCGCCGATGACATTTCCTCGGAATGCGTTCCGGAATCAATGGATGCCGAAGATATACTGTTTATTCTGTATACCTCCGGATCCACGGGAAAACCCAAAGGCGTTGTGCATACCACCGGTGGTTATCTGTTGTACGCTATGCATACCTGTCAGTATGTCTTTGATATGAAAGACGATGATGTCTACTGGTGTACCGCTGATATCGGCTGGATTACCGGTCATACTTATATTCTGTATGGTCCTCTTGGCCTTGGCGCAACGTCGATGATGTTTGAGGGTGTTCCCTCTTATCCCGGTCCGGATCGATTCTGGAAGGTGGTAGAGAAATTTCGGGTCAATACCTTTTACACCGCGCCGACGGTTATTCGGGCGCTTATGCGGGAAGGGGAAGAACCGACCAAACGTTGGGATCTCTCCAGCCTGCGCATCCTCGGGACCGTCGGCGAACCCATTAATCCCGAGGCATGGATGTGGTATCATGTCAATATAGGTAAGGAGAAACTGCCGATTGTCGATACCTGGTGGCAGACTGAAACCGGCGGCATCATGATTTCCCCGCTTCCCTTTGCGACGCCGCTTAAACCCGGTTCCGCGACCCTGCCGCTGCCCGGTGTTGACGCGGCTATTTATGATGAAGAAGGCAACGAGGCCGGAGTCAATGAAGGTGGGCATCTGGTTATTCGTGCTCCCTGGCCGGGAATGCTGCGCGGTGTATTCGGCGACCCGGAGCGGTTTAAAAAGACCTATTTCAGTCGTTACGATAATATTTATGATCCTGAAGATGGTGCTCGCAGGGATGAAGATGGATATTTCTGGATTATGGGTCGTCTGGATGATGTCATTAATGTCTCCGGTCATCGTCTGGGAACCGCTGAAATCGAGTCCGCACTGGTTTCCCATGAGGCCGTTGCCGAGGCTGCCGTTGTCGGTATGCCGCATCCGATTAAGGGGCAATCCATCTTTGCCTATGTGACACTTATGTCGGGCGTGGAAGGAAGCGATGAGCTGATTGCCGAACTGCGCAAACATGTACGGGCGGAAATCGGTCCTATTGCCACTCCAGAGGTTATCATGTGGGCACCCGGTCTACCCAAGACAAGGTCAGGGAAAATTATGCGCCGTATCCTGCGCAAGATCGCCGCCGATGATTTTGATAACTTCGGCGACACATCCACCCTGGCTGATCCGTCCGTTGTTGATCATCTGGTTGACGGCAAAAAACAGCTGGGTTGATTATTGTGAATTATCCGGTCGCTTACTTTAGGCCGGTGTAAGTATGTTGTATGGGACAGGCAGGGTGTGTATGCATTCTGCCTGTTTTGTTTGTGCCCCATTCCTTATAATTCGTGAATTGCAATGGCTGCTGATATTCATTCCGTCGCACCCGAGGTCGTGGTTGAGTTCCTTTCGACAATCATGCCGTTTAATGAACTTGATACCGATGTACTGCATGAGGTTGCCCGCCACGTACGGGTGGATTTTTTTCCCAAGGGGACACGACTGTTCATTGCCGGTGAAACGGAGGTGAACTTTCTTTACCTTATTCAACGGGGCGGCGTGAAGTCGTTTCTAACCGATGACGAGGGTGAGGTAACGCTGAAAGATTACCGGGGGGAGGGTTCCTATATCGGTGCTCTACCGATTATTCGCGGCACCAGGGCAAACCTTGACATCGAGATGGTGGAGGACACCTTTTGCTTCCTTCTCCCGCGTGAGGTTTTCCTGGACCTGATCAACAAACAACCCGGTTTCGCCCAGTTTTACCTGAAAAGTTTTTCTGAAAAGATCGTTAATACCGCCTATACCGAACTGCGCCGTCATCGTATGACACGGCGCGGGGATGAGGAGATGTATCTCTTCACCATGCAGGTCGGGGATATCATCAAGGCCGTCCCAAGAAAGATCGCCGCCACGGCGACAATCCAGGACTCAGCCCAGGCCATGGCCGAGTATAGGATCGGATCTCTGCTTATCCATGATCCGGAGGATGATGAGCAGATAGTCGGTATTATCACCGACCGTGATCTGCGCAACAAGGTCATTGCCGAAGGGCGTGACTACCGGGAGCCGGTGAGCCGGATCATGACGACATCGGTGGCCACGGTGTTATCCAAGTCTACCTGTTTTGACGCCCTGCTCCAGATGATGACCACCGGTATCCATCACCTGGCGGTTGAACGAAAGGGCAGGATAATCGGTATTGTTACCTCCCATGATATCATGCTTCTGCAGGGTACGTCTCCCTATTCCCTGTTTAAGGAGATTGGTAAGCAGCGGACTATTCAGGGATTGTATCCCCTGTCGCAGAAGATTCCCGATATTATCAGAAACCTGATCAAGGAGGGGGCCAAGGCCGGCAATATTGCCCGGATGATTTCTCTTTTAAATGATCAGATCCTTGAGAGGATGCTGACGCTTCTGGAAGATGAATTAGGTCCGCCGCCGGTTGCGTACTGCTGGCTGCTGATGGGCAGTGAAGGGCGGCGTGAACAAACCTTTAAGACCGACCAGGACAACGCAATCATCTATGCCGATCCTAATGACGAGCTGGAGGCGCAGGCGGCCCATGACTATTTCTCGACCTTTGCCGAAAAGGCCATCGACCACCTGGTAAACTGCGGCTATCCTCTCTGTCCCGGGGAAATTATGGCGAGAAATCCCAAGTGGTGTCAGCCCGTTTCCGTGTGGAAGGATTATTTTGCCGGGTGGATCGGCATGCCGGACCCTGAAGAACTGCTGAATGTGACCATTTTCTTTGATTTTCGACCCGGTTTTGGTAAAAGCGCGCTGGCGGATGATCTGCGAAAATATCTCAAGGAGCAGACCAGTCGTCAGGAAATCTATCTGCTGCATCTTGCCCGGGAATGTATGGCGGTCAGAGCGCCGCTTTCTTTTTTCAAGAGTTTTATCGTCAACAAAGACGGTGAACATCGAAACAAGCTTGATCTCAAGACCAAAGGCTTGACGCCCTTTGTCAACTTTGCCCGAGTGCTGGCATTGAAATACGGGATAAAAGAGACCAATACCCTGGCTCGACTGCACGTGCTTTCCGAGGAGGGCCATATTTCCGAGGAGTTGTGGGCAACCGCCCATAATGCCTATGAAATGCAGATGCAGCTGCGTCTTATCCATCAACTGACCCAGATTGAAGAGGGGACGCTTCCGGACAACTACATTGATCCGGTCCGGTTGTCCGATCTGGAGAAGAAAATGCTGAAAGAATCCTTTGAGGTCGTCGAGCGGCTGCATGCCGTCTTGCGCTCTCTTTTTTCGGTGGGGTAGGGTGGTGTCGCTGCGTGATTTTTTCCCGGGGTTTCGAAAAATTCATCCCGCTCTGGCAAAAAACAGAGAACTTTTTAAGGACTTTAACCAGGGCCGGTTGCTGACCGAGTATCGGTTTGTTGTCTTTGATACGGAACTCACCGGTCTGAATAAGAGAAGAGATGAGATTATTTCCATTGGTGCTGTCCGAATGGTCAATCTGCAGATCGAATTGAGTCAGACCTTTCATTGTTATATTCGTCCTAAAAAAATCGACCCCAATGCAGCCACCCTTGTCCACCGGATAACTCCGGAACAGCTTCGGGGTGCGCCGTCGATAGAAGAGGTGCTGCCCGATTTTCTCGATTTTTGCGGAGATGCCCTGCTGGTTGGTCATTTTGTCGGCATTGATATGCATTTTCTGGGTAAGGCGACCAAGAGGCATCTTGGTGGGCTGATATCCAATCCCAGTGTGGATACCATGCGTCTTGCCAGGGGTTATAAAGAAGCCCGGTGCCGGGATCATTTCGGGGGTTGTGATCAGTCGGAATCGTATAACCTGGATCTGTTAAGTGATGAATTCAATTTACCCCGTTTTAAGCCTCATGACGCGCTGGAAGATGCCCTGCAGACAGCTTATCTGTTTCTCTTTCTGGTCAAGAAACTCAAGCATGGCGGCATTAGAACCCTCAAGGAACTCTATCTTGCAGGGCGAATTCTCAGTCTGATGGGCAGGGGTTGAAAACAGCGACAGGTGCTGCGCCGGATGTTCGTTATTCCGATTATTTATGAGGGGGCGGATAGTGAAAAATGCCCTATATGGTGGGTTTTTGCCTGTTTTTCAACCGGCTAAGTTCTTGACAGCGGCAGGGTGAACAGGTATACACACATGTCAAACTGAATGAACCTTCATCCATATGTAATGAAGATTGGCGCCCAGGTGTTTCTGCCCCCATTGTGGGGAAAATACGTACAACCTCTTGCCTTGAGGAGGCAGGGCCGTCCGGGCATGAAGATGAAGGGGCTGGGCCGTACAGTGCGGATTACATCGGGGTGATATCGTTGTTACCCCGCTGTTTGATTGGTTTGAAGGATTTTTAAGAATTGTGAGACTATGGGACGGAACATTTGTGTTTCGTCGTACCAAGAACGAGGAGGATTGTATGAGTGAAAAAGCGGAGTATTGGAGGGCAAATATACGACTGGTTATTGGTTGTCTGGTCGTTTGGTTTTTCGTGTCTTACGTTTGTGGCATTTTTCTTGCCCCGGCATTGAATCACATCCGTATTCTGGGCGGCTATCCGCTTGGATTCTGGTTTGCACAACAGGGATCGATTTATGTCTTTGTCGTGCTCATCTTTTTCTACGCCTGGCGTATGAATCAGCTTGACCGTAAATTTGGCGTCCAGGAAGACTAAAGGAGGAATCGATGAGTTTACAATTAATGACCTATCTTGTTGTCGGGGCGACTTTTGCCCTGTATATTTTTATTG
>WGCP01000041.1 GCA_015493715.1 Desulfobulbaceae bacterium | reverse complement strand
GTAGATTCGTGCAGGCGCGGCTAATCGCTATAGCCCACTATGCGAACAGTCGCGACCGTGCGAAGATGCGGTGCCCCTGATCACTTACGCCTGATCAGGTCGACTGCTGCATAGGCCAAGTCGGCTACCGTAGTCGTTGTCATGTCACCCTCTTCAAAATAGGTCACTTCACTGTCATCCTGCTGCAAACCGATAATCTGCATCAATGCCTCATTTGCCTGTATTCTTCCCAGCAACCTGACCATCAAACCGCGTACCACCGGATTATCATGGCCCAGGAAGTGAAAGGTGGAATAAAACGGTGTGCTGCGAATCAAGTCCGGACGTCGGTCGGCAATCTCTCCCAATCCCCACAAAACCGCCTCCTGGATCGAAGGATCACCCATAAAATTAAGCAGATGTCGGGTAAAGGCACCATAAATATCGGGTCTGAGCGCTATGATTGCGCCGATAGCTTCCACCATTCCCCAAGGGGTGGCGGCGGAATCACTACAGGCCTCAAACAACCGGTGCAAAAGATCGGCAACCGGGCCGGGCTCGCGGCTTGATAGCTGCGCGCAGACCTGTCCCATGATCCAGGCTGTTTTGTATCGCCGGCAAGGGTCGGCCTGATACAGTAAACGCTGCAAAAAACGCAGGGTTCGTTTATCCTCAAAACAAAGGGCAGTCAGCTCATCTACCGCGTTTTTGTCAACCAGAGCCTTGATTTCTCTTTTACTGGTCCGTCGTTTCGGCCCGCCGGAATCCGTTATCGGCGCAGGGGAAGGGGTTTGTTTTTCGGTAACCGGATCCACTCCACCGGTCGATGTTTTTTCATCATCCTGGTTCTGCTTTTGTTGAAACCTCTCGACAATTTCCGATATTTCCGTATGTAAGCGGACAAAATACAATACGCCCCGGACAGCGCGGCCTTCAAGGTTTCGTTTCGGAACGACCTGATGAGTGACCTCGTCATAGTCTTCTATCCTGCCGGTCAGATAATCCTCTTCGGGAATCAGGTCCCAGGCAAGGTCCCATTCATCATTGCAGGCATAGACCAGGCACTCCACCATGGCGGAACCAATATTGTGGCCGGTGGCATCCGCGACATATACCGCCCCACATTCACAGGTACCGACCGGAAACTCCGTCATTTTCCGTTGGGCGGATTCTCTGGGCCGAGCAACGTCCATTCCGCAAAACGGGCACCATGCCTTGAGTACCGCCTCCGACTTCGCACCCATAATCAGCCTGCCAGTTTTTGCTCCAGGGCCTCTGAAAAACGAGGATCAACCGGATAGCCACGCGTAGCGGCCTTGTCGACGTTTATTTTGGCCTCTTTATAATCACCGTTAAAATACAGGGCAACAGCCAGGTTGTTCCGAGCCATTGATGAATCCGGCTCCAGAATAACGGCTTGCCGGGCAGCCTCAACGGCTTTCTCATCCTGCTGATTCATGGTATAGGCACTGGTCAGATTGATCCAGGCTGTCAGTAAACTCGGATCTATCTGGATAGCCCGGTCATAACTCTTAATCGCCTCATCAACCGTTCCCTGCCGCTGGCGGATGAGACCGATATTGACATGGGCCTCGGCCATGTTCGGTGTTATGGCAAGGGCCTTTTCATTGAGTGAAAGCGCCTGATCAATATCTCCCTGATCAAAGAGTATTGCCCCAAGATTAATCATACTTTCCACTGAATGATCATCAAGCTCAAGGGCCCTCTCCAGCTCCGCTATCGCCTTATCAATCAGGCCGACCTGTCGGTAAACCAAGCCCAACTGATGATGGGCGATCACGTTTTCCGGTTTTTCCGCACAAATTTTTTCAAGATCTGCGATAACGGTTTTCAAGTCAACTTGTTCTTCCTTGTCAGACATGAACTATCCTTTGGCAATTTGTTGTTCATCTTTTTTCTCCCACAAGTTCTCCTTTCACCTTGAAAGGAATACCTTAGCCGGAGAAAATATAATTTTATACCTAAATTCTGCAGTTGTTCGTGCACCGAGAACGTTGAGACATGTGCAGATACAAGAAGGAACACGAATTTCGGCACAGGTGTACTGGTTGTACATCGAGCACGAAATTCGTGAATCCGACGCAGTAGATGTGCTTGTATCGACGTTCGAATGCCGGAT
>WGCP01000040.1 GCA_015493715.1 Desulfobulbaceae bacterium | reverse complement strand
GTGAACGGCGCCGTACCAGTTGACAAAACGACGCGGAAGGTCTCGGTCAAGATCGTAAACAACGGTATGACAATGACACCGCCGTTTACAGTGGGCCTTGGTATAAAAGGAAAAGCAAAGATCGGGGTTCCCGCAAGCTGGCTGAAAACAACCTCCGTCGGCCGGGGCAGTATCTATAGCGGTCATTTCATTTACATCGATTTTACCCTTCCCAAGGGAATAACGGAAAAAAGCAGCCTTATCGCCGCGGTGGATATCGGCGCTGGAGTTAATGAAAAAGACGAAACCAATAATTATTCGAAACCCTTTACTGTTTTCTACCAGAAAGCCGACTATCATGGCGGCACCGGTAAACCTGATCTTATCCCAGGTATTCAGACGGTTAACGACATTTATTCCGGCAACGGTAAATCGGTTGAAATTGAGGTCTGGAATAATTCCGATACAGCGGCTGAAAACTTTTCAGTCGGGTTCTGCCCCGCGAGTAAGATAGGGAATAACAATGTAAACAAATGGCTTGGAACCAGGAAAATATCGTTTTTAGGCGCCCATAACAGCATGGTTGTGTCAATACCCTGGCAAATCCAAACAGTAAAAAAAGACAAGACCTATGTGGCGGAAGTGGATATTTTCAGGAAAATTAAAGAGGGGCCAACGGGAGAACAGAATAACAGGACCAAGTCTTTTCAGTACAACACAGAAACGATGTTGTTTCCGCAACCAGTTGTTGGAGACAAAGTGAATGTGTTCACCGTTATATCTCCTGGCGAAAAACAACACAACAACTTCATACGTGGTTTGCAACCTGTTGTTTCGATAATCTTCAAGGTGAAAGATAAAGTAAAAAATGATCTGAAAATAGTCTCACAACTCGGTGAATATGTGAAAATTGATCTACTCCTACTGGATGGCAACAAGGAAAGGTCAATAGTTGAGCAGGCACGGTACAGCGTAAATAATAGAACCAATATATGGCTCTGGAAAATTCCGACAACAATTGCTGCTGGTCGATATAAGATACGTATCAGCTCGCTGGATGGTCATTATGAAGGCCATAGCCGTCCCATAAAGATCTGGGTGCCTTCCATAGTCAAGGCGGCCAATACTCCCGGAAGTGGCATAAACCCCATTGCCAAACCGGTGTCGGATGAGGCGGCGAGAAAATTCAGAAAGAAAGGAAAACCTTACCAGCCACCGGAAGATATAAAACCCCTGCGTTTAACTCTATGGAAGATACAGTCTGTTGTCCCGCATACAGTTGTCCTTAACGGCCAATTCAGCAAGTATGCCCGTCTTTCTTCGCTGGATATCGTGGTTCAATATCAGGCCAACAAACCTTTCAAATTCAATCGGTTGATGCAGGATGCAGAGTATTTTCCGGATGCGGAATGGTCGTATGCCGAGTTAAACGCTGAAGTTGATGGTAATATTGAGGAAAATTGGGGATATATGAATTGGGGATCTCCTCCTTATTACGGTCACTTTTTTACCGGCTATCCGTGGAACAATTATTACTTCATGGGGGCTAAACTGATAAAACACAAAATGCATTATCCTCAAGGTATTCAACCAGCAGGTATCCATACAATAACTTTAAAAATTGAAGAAGTCGGGATCGTTAACGGCATCGAACTGATTGGCGTAACAACAGGAACCGGGAAAAAATGCCATGTCCGTCTTCTGCCGCACATGACTCTTCGGTTACACGCAGATACTCATACACCATATGGTGATAAAGTTGCTAAGTTTACCTATAACTTCTCACCACCGCCATGCTGGAGAGTGATGGATACCGGCCGATGGATGGGCGCTTATGGTATTGGATCGGCGGTATTTGATCCATCTGACTGCCGATAATAGCAGGGAATTTAATGAGATTATCCGAAAACCGAAAACAGGAGGCAGAAATCAGAACAGTTAGCGCCTTTGCCTTAGATACCTTCTGGTTATTCCGTTTCTTTGTCTCGGGTCTTCATGCTTTGTTATACCGACAGGGCATGGTGGTCTATCCAGGAATGGCGTGCAAGAGGGGGCAGGTAAAAGGTCACAGGGCATATCTGCTGCCAAAATTATTCTGTCTCCGCTGGAAAAATAAAATCAGTCTCCAGGCCTCATCGTTTGGGGGAAACCCTAAACTCCAATCATGCTGATAAATAATACGATGTAAAACACTGCATTCATACGCCGCTCCTATTCACCCACAGGAGGTAATCATGGGAC
>WGCP01000039.1 GCA_015493715.1 Desulfobulbaceae bacterium | reverse complement strand
TGAATATGCTGGAGGCGACGAGCGGATTTGAACCGCTGAATAATGGTTTTGCAGACCACTGCCTTACCACTTGGCTACGTCGCCTCAATGTTTGTAGCGGCACTTTATACCATAGTTACACTTTTTGACAAGAGGAAAACGCTTCAATGGCAACCACTCTGCACGCCCTGATTCAGGATAATGCACAGAGCCTGCAACTGCTGCAGCAACGCATCCGGTATCAATTTACGGATCTCACGTTGTTACAGGTTGCCTTGATTCATAGCTCCTTTGCCTTTGAACGGTTGAATGGCGGACGTCATAACGAAACCCAGGAATTCTTAGGCGATGCGGTGTTGGATCTAGCCGTCGGCTATATCCTCTTTAAACGTTTTCCCCGGATGCGGGAAGGAAAACTGACCCGGATTCGATCCGGCCTGGTCAATGAAACAGGGCTTGCCGAAAGAGCACGGGAAATTGATCTGGGCAGTCACCTCCTGCTGGGCAAGGGAGAGGATGTTTCCGGAGGACGCGAAAAATCCTCGATTCTTTCCTGCGCCTATGAGGCCCTGGTGGGCGCGTTATTTCTGGACGGCGGCTACGACAAGGCCCTGCTTTTTGTCGAGCGTTTTTTTTCTCCGCTCATTGACCAAAGGCAGCAGCAGCTTGTGCGCTCCGATGCCAAATCCGGCTTGCAGGAGTTGCTGCAGGAACGCTACAATGAGGGGCCGCATTATGCGCTAGACAGGGAAGAAGGTCCCCCCCACGCCAAAATTTTTACCGTGTCGGCCCGCTTTCATGATCAGATACTCGGCACAGGCCGGGCAGGCAATAAAAAAGAAGCGGAGCAGCAGGCTGCAGGCGCAGCCTTGCACAAGCTGGCAACAGAGGAGAAAAGCGTCAGTTGAGTGATGTCTCCTTACCCGATGCCGCCATCGCCGGCGGATCCTGTATATCGGCGGCCATGAAAAAAAACCGGCCGGTTCCCCCTCTGGTTATTCCGATTTTTATTCCCCATGAAGGTTGCCCGCACAGTTGTCTGTTTTGCAATCAACAACGAATCAGCGGTGTGACGGCTCCCCCGGTCACGACTTCAGAGGTGACTGAAATTATCCGCACCTGGATAAGACGTCCCGGCAAACGTCGCCGGAGCCGGGTGCAAGTGGCCTTTTACGGCGGCAGCTTTACCTGCCTTGAGACGGCGCGTCAGCGGGAGTTGTTGGCCGGTGTCGTCCCATTTATTGAGAGAGGTGATGTACAGGAAATCAGGCTGTCGACCAGACCTGATTACATCACCGGCAAGGACGTGGCCTTTCTTCGTCGTCACCACGTGCGGATTGTGGAGCTCGGAGTCCAGTCCCTGGACAATTATGTTCTGGGTAAGAGCCTGCGCGGGCATAGCGCAGAAGATGCCATCCGCTCCTCGGAATTGTTGAACAAAGAGGGCATGGAGCTTGGCCTTCAGTTGATGGTCGGTCTGCCGGGGCAGAATTTTGCCAGCCTGCGCAGGACGATAGAGCAGGTGACCCGCCTTCATCCTGATTTTGTTCGAATTTATCCCGTGCTTGTGGTCGCCGGCAGCGGCCTTGCCCATTGGTATCGCCGAGGCAAATATCAACCGCTCAGTCCGGCAAGAGCGGTTCTTCAGGTCGCCTGGATGAAGAAAAAGTTGCTGGCCGCCGGTATCCGGGTGGTACGCATGGGCCTGCAACCCGGCCCGGAACTGGAGAAATCCCTGCTGGCCGGACCCTATCATCCCGCCTTCGGAGAGCTGGTGAATTCCCGTCTCATGCTGCAGCAGGTCCGGCAACTGCTGACCGGTGTCAATGAAAAGTCGATGGCGGTACTTTCCGTTGCCGAGCGGGATCTGTCCGTTTTTCAGGGAATCCGGCGGGCGAATATTGAGCGGTTGACCAGCCTTGGTCTCTCTGATAGATTCATCCTGCGGACCGATCCCGGACAATGCCGGGGAACCGTTACGTTGATAGAGATTACAAAAGAGTCCAAAAGAAATAGATGATGACGTGTAGAAAATAAATAATGCTTAGTATTAATTCACTCAGTCTCCAGTATGGAGCTAAACATATCTTTCGAGATGTCAGTGCCCAGGTTCACTCCGGCGAACGTATCGGCCTGGCCGGAGTCAACGGCACCGGTAAATCAACCCTTCTCAAAATTATGAGCGGGGCCCAGGAAACCGATCCCGGTATCGTCAGCCGTGCCTCCTGGTTCACAGTGGCCTATCTGCCGCAGGAAATCACCATTGAGCTTGGCGCACGCTGTCTCTATGATGAGGCCGAGTCCGCCTTTGACGTTGTGTTGTCCCATCAACGGGAGCTTGAAGAGATCGGCGAGGAACTTGCCGGTTTACAGCAGGGTGACCCTGCCCTTGACGACCTGCTTGTGCGCCAGGGTGAGTTGCAGCATCTACTCGAAGGACAGGATGTCTTTCGCATGCGGCCGGAGATTGAAAAGATTCTTTTTGGCCTGGGATTTTGTGCCTCTGATCTGGATCGCCCCGTGTCTGATTTTTCCGGCGGCTGGATTATGCGGCTTTTGCTGGCCAAACTGCTGCTGCAGAAACCGGCCCTGTTGCTGCTTGATGAGCCGACCAACCACCTTGATCTGGATTCCCTGACCTGGCTTGAGGATTTTCTCCGGGGCTATCAGGGGGCGATGATCATCATTTCCCATGACCGATCTTTTCTTGACCGGGTAACCGAGATAACCTGGGAGTTGAGCCTGGGCAGGCTGACGGTGTACAAAGGCAATTATTCCAGCTACCTGGTGGAAAAAGAGCAACGTCTGGAACTGGAACGGGCCGCCTATAACAATCAGCAGGCCATGATCAAACAGAGCAAGCGGTTCATCACCCGGTTCCGTTCCAAGTCCACCAAGGCGCGTCAGGTACAGAGCCGTATCAAGCAACTGGAAAAACTGGAACGGATCGAGTTGTCGGAAACCGAGCGCAAGGTCCGTTTTTCTTTCCCGCCGGCGGCACCCTCGGGTCGGGATGTTTTGACGCTGCAGGGGCTCAATAAAACCTTTGGCGACAAGAGAGTTTTTTCCGATGTCACCTGTTCCCTGCAACGGGGAGATAAACTGGCCGTGGTCGGGGTCAATGGGGCCGGTAAGTCGACCCTGCTGAAAATTATTGCCGGTCTGGAACCGGCGGATGGTGAGAAAAAACTCGGCCATAATGTGATTCTCACCTATTTCGGTCAGCACCAGGCGAGAGAACTCTATGGTGAGGTGAGCCTGCTTGATACCGTCTACCATGCGGCCAAAGATATGACGATCACCAAGGTGCGTTCCCTTTTGGGCGCCTTTCTTTTCATGGGTGATGAGGTGGACAAAAAGGTGCAAGTCCTGTCCGGTGGGGAGAAGAGCCGAGTGGCCCTGGCCAAGATGCTGGTGAGGCCCGCCAATCTGATGCTGCTTGATGAGCCGACCAATCATCTTGATATCAGTTCCCAGGAGGTTTTGCAGGAGGCCATGGCTCAGTACGAGGGGACCATCATCGTGGTTTCTCATAATCGTTTCTTTGTCAATTCCTTTGTCAATAAGGTACTGGAAAT
>WGCP01000038.1 GCA_015493715.1 Desulfobulbaceae bacterium | reverse complement strand
CGCTGTCAGCTCGTCCAGCAGACGTTTACGCTCAAGGATGCGATTACCCTGTTCCGGCAGCCGTGTCTTGGGCGAGATCACGGGACGAGGGGCGGAAGATGCCTTTGAGGACTCCACAAGGGTGAATCGGGCATTTTTCACAGAGACAGTCTCCAAGCCGAAAAAACGATGAAATCAAAAAATCTTAAAAAATTATACCAAATCTTCATTTTTTTCTCAATCTGTACCTCATATGTACCCATGTCTCTGGTACGCTGCATATAACAATGGGGGTTTTGGGCAGTGGTTTCGATTCGCGAAACCGCGCAACAATCAAAGGGAGGGGAAAAAATGAAAAGAAAATTTTTTGTACAATTGGTAACAGGGTTGTTTTTGGTTGGGGGAGTTGGATCGGTATATGCCACTCCACTGACGTATAACGAGACCATTGATGGAGATCTTAATTTTGATACGTTAAATTTAGATGTTGGGTCTAATACAGTTAATGGAACATGCTATTCTTCGGATATTATGTCTCCTCTGTTAGATTTTGATAACTTTTATTTTACTATTGGAAATAATATGTCATTAACATCTATTACTTTTGCTGTGTTATCCTATGATTACTATGACGACAATACAACAAATGGTATTCATGCTTGGATTGGAAATGATTTTCTGCAAAATAATACATTGATTGGAACAACCTGGATTAATCTTATAACAACATCGTCTGTGGTAGATTTAATCCCACCTTCATTACCATTATCTGCCGGTTTATATGAACTAAACACAACTTTTGCTAGAAAACAGGGTGACTCATGGGCGTTGAACTATAAATATACCTTTAATGTTACAAGAGCGCCTGTGCCGGAACCCGCCACCCTGCTGCTTTTCGGCACCGGACTTGTCGGCTTGATTGCCGCAAATCGGAAAAAGGATAAAATTTGACTTGTTGAAGGAAAAACACACATGGGCTGCATACACTATTGTGGCCCATTGCAATTACTGTAATGAAAAAGGAGGTATGATAATAAGATGCAACAGCACAAAAAACAGCAACCTGAATATCCGGTTAACCGGGAATGCCGGGAAAAAACAGAAACGACCGTCAACCAATCCAGAAGAAAGGCCCTAAAAACCATTGCCACAGGCACCGCTGCCGCCGGGGCCATGGCGCTGACCGGCAAATGGAGCAAGCCCGTGGTGGACACCATTATCCTGCCGGCCCATGCCCAGGCCACCAATGGCGCCGCTCCGGTTGGGACCACTACCCCGGCACCGTGCAGCTCGACGATTGTAGGTGCTTGTATACAGGTCCATCTTATCGATGCTGGATATATCGAATCGGCAGAAATTGGTGGTGGTGTAAATCCTGCACGGGCAAGTATCGCAATTCAAGGAGGGTTTCGTTCCAATAGTCCAACAAACGGAACACACACATACACTTTTCAAATGACAACTGATTATAGAGGATTTTTTCATGCTATTCAGAATTTTACGGCAGCAGATAATGTCACGTCAATAGATGCCGGCTGGATTCAAGGGCCATGTGGCACTGATGATATAGGGTTATGCTCAGATATGCCTGATATACCCGGATAACGCAACAATCCGGGAGAGACCACGTTTTATTATCGCAGCGCCGCAGAGTTGCGCTGCGATAATACTGCTTTCTTCACCTGATTCTTGCTGTTGTCCAGCGGTTACCTGCAGGAAGAACAGATTTTGGATGGCCCGGCCTTCCGTTACCCCGCAGCAATGCGCGAAAATAAGCAACCTGGTGTTTTGCGGTCTCGAAAAAAAACCTTCGAGTACGCAATCAGTCAGGCGGAAATCCATCCTCCCGTCATTTCCGTGGTCTTTTGGTCGGAAATCCAGGGCGCATCCCGGGGCCGGACACCTTCCTGGATCCCCGTCCCCGACTACAGATCTCGAGGATGACGTACTTCCTCGGGGATGACGCACTCCCAGGGGATAACAACTATTCCCATTCTATCATTCGGTTTTTTTCTCTGTCATCCCACGGTCTGTCAGGCGGGCATCCATCCTCCCGGGGTGCAATCCCATTTTGTCGCAAACGTGAATGATTATCAAATCATGATAGTTTTTATCATAAAATTTTGCAGCATCCTCTACAAAAGGAGCCATTTTGGCTGTCAATCCACCTGAAAATGATAGGTGAATTGGCGAAAACAGATACTACTGAGAAGTATTCTAATTATGCAACAAAATGGGATTGCACCCATCCTCCCGTCATTTCCGTGGTCTTTTGGTCGGAAATCCAGGGTGCATCCCGGGGCCAGACACCTTCCTGGATCCTCGTCCCCGACTACAGATCTCAAGGATGACGTATTATAGACCTCGTAAAAATTGAGTGTTGGTTTAATCTGTTTATACGTAATATCAGTCCATTGAATGTAAATTTGATATCTTGGACTCCATATAAATGATATTTTACCGTAGGAGCCCGCCCTGCGGGCGATGACCAACTGTAATCGCCCGCAGGGGCGGGCTCCTACGGAACAAAGCTATTGCGTTGCCCAAAAAATGAGCAGTTTTCTGCATCAATGTACGATGTTTGTATTAGTTTGGGGATGACAATTTTTTTCCATTTGTTCCCCAGGTCTAATCGGCCGCGATCGGCCGTGATCGGACAACATCTTGAAACGGAATTTCTTGTTTCGCGCCTGTCTCCGGACAGGCATGCTGGAGAAATATTATCGGAGCATTCTT
>WGCP01000037.1 GCA_015493715.1 Desulfobulbaceae bacterium | reverse complement strand
TTCTTCTTGCCAAACGATCGACATCTGAGTATAAAAGCGCTCGCACATGGTGAGCGTAGCTCAGCTGGTGGTAGCACCGGGTTGTGGCCTCGGAGGTCGTGGGTTCAAGTCCCATCGCTCACCCCATAAAATATAAAGGCGTTTCAGGATATTTTTTATTCTGAAACGCCTTTTTTTATGAGGGGCCTTCTTTCTACCTGCCCAGGCGGGCGCGTACCTTGGCAACGATTTCGTCAAGTTCGTCCAGCCCGAGCAGGTGCAGGCACACTGCATAGATGACGGCTCCACCGGCAACCAGTAGTCCTATCCCAATCAGTTCCCCTGTGATGCCGCCGGCCAGCAGCGGCTGTAACCATTGTTTTGTCATAAAAAGGACACCTGACATGACCATGGTGGCCAAGCCGATTTTTCCCATTCCCCATGCCATTCGTGCCAGCGGATACCCATGCAGTTTTCTATAGAGGACGGCTCCGAGGAAGAAAAAATTGAGAATCATGACACAGGAGGTAGACAGGGCAATGGCTCGGTGCTGAAAGGTATCAATGGTAAACTGGATTATGACAATATTTGCAGCTACTGCAAGGAAACTGCCCATGACCGGATATTTAGTGTCATCCAGAGCATAAAAGACCGGAACCATGATTTTGACCGCTGAATAGGCAAAGAGTCCATAGGCGTAACAGGTGAGGGCGGCGGCGGTTTGGGTCGTGTCAAAGCTTGAGAATGCGCCATGTTCAAAGATAAGGCGGATGATAGGAGTGGCGAGCAGGATCAGACCGGCCGTGGCCGGAATGGCCAGGCTGAAGACCATGAGCAGGGATGAGGTAAAGGTCCGGCGCAGGCCATCGAGATCCTTTCTGGCCGCGCATCTGGCCATGACCGGCATGGCGGCAATGGATATAGCCACGCCGAAAACACCAATGGGGAGTTGGACCATGCGAAAGGCGTAGTTGAGCCAGGAAACCGAGCCCTGGGCGCAGGAGGCGGCAAAATTGGTATTGACGAATATATTGATCTGGGTGGCGGAAAGGCCGATGGTCGCCGGTACCATGAGGCGGAGGATTTTTTTCAGGCCCGGATCGTTGAATTTGACGCTGGGTCGGAAGACGAACCCGGTCTTTTTTAAGGCGGGCAGCTGCATGAGCAACTGGAGAAGCCCGCCGATCAGTGTCCCCCATGCCATACCGGCAATGGCGGGCAGGCCAAAGCGTGGAAAGAGCAGGGCCAGGCTGACACCGCCGATAATTGAGCCAAGGTTGAAAAATGCCGAAGACAGGGACGGAATAAAAAACTTTCCCCTGGTGTTGAGCATGCCCATGACGATGGCGGCCAGGGCCACGAAGAGCAGGAAGGGAAACATGATCCTTGCCAGCAGGATGGTCAGTTCGCTCTTGCCCGGGATGAGATTGAAATCAGGAGCCAGTAGGTTGACGATGGGGCCGGCAAAGTAAATGCCGATCAGGGTGAGGATACTGAGTAGGATGGCAAAAAAGCTGAGTACCCGTCCGGCCAGTTTCCAGGTTTCCTCTGCTCCCCGGTTGGTATCGTATTCGGAGAACACGGTAACAAAGGCGGCGGACAGGGCGCCTTCGCCAAAAAGGTCCCGCAGGAGATTGGGAATGCGGAAAGCGACCACAAAGGCGTCGTAGGCAAATCCGGCCCCGAACATTCCGGCAAAGATCTGCTCCCGTACCAGGCCAAGCACTCTGCTGCACATGACGGCGATACCGACCGCACCCGCAGCCCCGGCAATTCTTCCGGTGGAACCGCTTGCTTTTCCGCCTTTTTTTTCGTGGCTTTTCCGGATGGTCATTTACTATGTTATCACTTGACTTTACAAGGTTAATAAGAATATATAGAGTCACTGACGTTCTTGGAAGAGATGGTTACCATCCCTGTTGCAAAAGCGAAAGAATTATTCGAATTTGCTGTTGCCGGGAACAGATGGAGACATCCCCTTATCAACCCGTTCCGCGCTACCGGAGGTATTCATGCAGGAAGTACAACATATCAGGAATACGGTAATTCTAGGCCATGGCAACAGTGGAAAAACCACTCTTGCCGATGCTATGCTCTTCACGGTCGGCTCCGTCAACAGGATGGGTAAGGTGGATGATGGTTCATCGGCTATGGATTTTGAGCCGGAAGAGATTAAGCGGCAGGTATCCATCAGTGCGGCATTTCATCATCTCAATTGGAAAAAAGCAGAGATCTTTGTAACCGACACCCCCGGCGATGATAACTTCGTCAATGAGACCAAATTTGCCGCCCAGGTGGCGGACTCTGCTGTGTTAACGGTTGGAGCCGTCCTTGGCGTCCGCAGTCAGACCGAACGTTTTGTCGACTATGTACAGGACAACAAACTGCCCTGCGTGATCTGTATCACCAAGATGGACCGGGAACGGGCCAACTTTCAAAAGACCGTTGATGAGCTGAAGGAATCTTTTAACCTGAATCCAGTCATTTTGTATCTCCCCATTGGGGCAGAAGACAACTTTAAAGGCGTTGTTGATATTGTTGCCGACAAGGCGTTGTTTTTTGCCGAAGACGGATCAGGTAAAATGAAATCCGGTGATGTTCCGCCCGACATGGAAGATGAGGTTGCCGGTCTGCGCGAAAATCTAATGGAATACGTGGCCGAGACCGACGATGATCTGATAGAGAAATTCCTGGAAGAGGGCGAGCTTACCGATGAAGAGCTTGTTCTTGGGTTGAGCACTGCGGTACGGGAGGCGAAAATCGCGCCGGTTTGTGCGGTATCCGCCCTGAAAAATTACGGAGTCGGCGTAGTGCTTGACGCTGTTGCCGATTATCTTCCTTCTCCCGACCAGCGTCCGGCCCGGGTCGGCACCGACCCGAAAGGGGAGCTGATAGAGAGAAAGGGCTCGGTGGATGAACCTTTTTCCGCCCTTGTCTTCAAGACCATGGCCGATCCGTTTGCCGGACGCCTGACCATTTTTCGTGTCTATTCCGGTACGTTGAGCGGTGATAGTTTCTATAACTCCACCAGAGAGACCAGCGAGCGTTTCGGTCATCTGTTTATCATGGAGGGAAAGGAACAGCAGCAGGTGGATGAGGCCATTCCCGGTATGATTGTGGCTGTCGCCAAATTAAAGGAAACGGTGACTGGTGATACCCTTTGCGACGAGAATAATCCTATCCTCTACGATCCGCTGGAACCGATGGCGCCGGTTATATCCTATGCGGTCAGCGCCAAAAAAGGCGATGAAGAAAAGTTATTTTCTTCCATTACCCGTATGCTCGATGAGGACCTGACGTTGCAGTTGACACGAGAGGAACAGACACATGAGGTATTGATTTCCGGCGTAGGGCAGGTTCATCTTGAAGCGGTCGGCGACAAGATGAAACGCAAATTCGGGGTGGAAATGGAATTGCGGCTGCCCAAGGTACCCTATCGGGAGACCATTAAGGGAGCTGTCACTGTTCAGGGCAAGCACAAAAAACAATCGGGCGGCCGAGGGCAGTACGGCGACTGTACAATTGAAATCTCTCCTCTACCCAGGGGTGAGGGCTTTGAATTTGTCGATTCCATTGTCGGTGGCGTTATTCCGCAGCAATACAGGCCTGCCGTGGAAAAAGGTATTGTTGAGTCTATGGGAAAAGGAGTTATTGCAGGTTATCCTTGCGTTGATGTCAAGATCAACCTGATAGACGGATCGTATCATAATGTGGATTCTTCGGAGATGGCCTTTAAAATCGCCGGATCTCTGGCCTTTAAAAAAGGAGTACAGGATGCCAATCCTATTATTTTAGAGCCTGTTCTTGAACTGGAAGTGCAGGTTGACAAAGAACACGTGGGAGATGTAATGGGTGATCTCAACAGCCGACGTGGAAAAGTGCTGGGCATGGATGCTACGGATAAATATGAAATAGTCCGGGCCCATGTGCCGCAGTCGGAAGTGCAGCTGTATGCGCCGGATCTCACCTCCATGACCGGCGGGCGGGGCAGTTTCACGATCAAATTTTCCCATTATGAGGAAGTGCCTGCCCACCTGGCTGAAAAGATCATTGAACAGCATAACAGCGAAAAATGACCAGCTATAGTGTTGGTATCCTGACCCTCAGTGATAAGGGTGCCCGAGGTGAACGCGAGGACACCAGCGGCGCCATGCTGAAAGCCCTGTTTTCCGGGATGGATGAATACCGGGTTGTTCGTTATTTACTTATTGCTGATGATCAGGCACTCATTGCCGAGACGTTGAGCAGTTGGGTGGATGTTGAGGGAATTGATTTGATTATCACCACGGGCGGCACCGGTGTGTCGCCTAGTGACCGGACACCGGAAGCGACCAGAATGGTCATTGAGCGTGAGGTGCCCGGGATTGCCGAGGCCATGCGTATGGCCAGTCTGCAGAAGACCATTCAGGCAGTCTGGTCACGGGCAATGGCCGGGATACGAAAGGAAAGCCTTATTGTCAATCTGCCGGGAAGTGAAAAGGCGGCAAGGGAAAATATTGAGGCGGTGCTGCCCGCCCTTGCTCACGGACTGTATAAACTCAAAGGTGGGCAGGCCGATTGTGGTGTTCTTGTTTAAGGAGTCGTCCGGAAATAACATGAACATCTTGCATCTCATCTTCAGGCCGTCTGTGACCGATTTTCAATCTCAAAATCCTCATCGTAGCACAACTACGTCTGCGGCTTTGCTCAATCAAATCGGCCAAATTCGACCTTAAACCTGAGCGCGATATTGTCCAACTTATTTCCGGACGACTCCTAAGAGCTTTTTTGTTACCCTCTATCGTCCAGCGACAAGCTCGGTAGGAGGGGGAGGAGGTTTTAGGGTGCCGGGAAAAAATAATTATCCCATCCTGATTGCCCTTTACCCTTGTTTCTACGTTGTGAAAAAGGGTTACATATTCATCAATATCCGCCCCTTTTCACGCCTCTAATCGGGTAACTACTCACGAGGCAAGCAACAGGCTTGAATCTAAAAGAAAAATTGTAAGCGGTCGCAGAGGGGATGCCTGATGTCGACAAGCGGCAAGGCGCAGTGTGCTGGTGCTACTACATAAGGCTTGTCGATCGTCCCAGCAGGTGCGCCCCGTGATCGCTTACCTAATCGGAGGTAAAATCAGGCGGTTACGGGACGATTATTTTTTCCGTTACCCTTACAGCCCTTCAATCCGCACTTTTTCTTCATTGTCATCATCTGCGGCAACTATTTCACCGATAATCACCGGTGTTTCGTTAAGCGCCGTAAACTGCTGCATGACATCTTCTACATTTTCTTCGGCAACCAATGCCATCATGCCGATTCCCATGTTAAAAGTGCGATACATTTCTTCAACGGGGATATTGCCCTTGTCCTGAAGAAAGGAAAATATAGGGGGAATGTTCCACGAGCCTGCTTGAATAATGGCCCGACAACCGTTAGGCAGTATCCTGGGAACGTTATCAATGAAACCGCCGCCCGTGTTATGGATCAATCCGTTGATCGTATAGTTCCGCAGTACGGTTAGAACACTGTTCACATATATCCTCGTTGGTCGGAGCAGTTCCTCGCCGACGGTGCAGCCAAGTTCGGCAACATGGTCGTCAACGGACAGCCCCTGTTCTTCGAAGATAATTTTACGGACAAGGGAAAATCCATTGGAATGCAGTCCGGATGAGGCAAGGCCGATAATTTTGTTGCCGACACGAATATCGCTGCCGTCAATGATCAGGTTTCGCTCTCCGATACCGACGACAAACCCTGCCAGATCATAATCTCCCGGCTGATAGAGTCCGGGCATCTCGGCTGTTTCTCCTCCGATCAGGGCGCAGGAGGATATCTTGCAACCGGCGGCAATGCCGCGTACAACCTCCGTGGCCACATCAATTTCAAGGCTGGAGACGGCAAAATAATCAAGGAAAAATAGTGGCTTCGCGCCGCTGACGATCACATCGTTGACACACATGGCAACCAGATCTATGCCGATAGTATCATGCTTGTTGCACAGTTTGGCAATGGCAAGTTTGGTGCCGACACCGTCGGTGGATGCAATGAGGACGGGATCTTCATACCCGGCGTTGCCGATTGCAAAGAGTCCGGAGAAACCGCCGATATCGTTCAGGACGCCTCGGCCATGGGTTTCTGCAACGAGTCCCTTGATGCGTGAGACAAATGCATTGCCCTTGTCTATGTCTACTCCGGCCTGACTGTATTTGGAGGCTGTTCCCTTATTCATTTTGCTTATAATAAAAAGAAAATATTGTTTTTTCAGATACCTTGATATCCAACTATATTGGACTTCCAGCTTACTTTTTTTTCTTCTCCATTGTCAATATCTTTGTCTAACTTTGTTTCCTTTTTGCAACAGGGAGTAATGACCTCTGCAATGATGATTCAGGGAAAACGAAATGAGGATGTCCTCCCGGGTTGCAGGCGTTGCTCCGGTCTGGTACTCTTGATGACATGAAACTCCTTGTTACCCTCATTGGTCTGGTTTTTGTCCTGGAAGGATTACCCTACTTCGTTTTTCCCGAAGCCATGCAGCGTTGGCTCAGGCAATTACTGGAGATGCGACCATCCCAACTTCGTTTCATGGGCCTCCTCGCCATGGCCTTTGGTTTCTTTCTCTGTTTTCTGACCCGGAAGTCAGGCCTGTTTCATTAGCCCGTCAATTTCTCCGCAGGCCTGAAACCCGATTTT
>WGCP01000036.1 GCA_015493715.1 Desulfobulbaceae bacterium | reverse complement strand
GTAGATTCGTGCAGGCGCGGCTAATCGCTATAGCCCACTATGCGAACAGTCGCGACCGTGCGAAGATGCGGTGCCCCTGATCACTTACGCCTGATCAGGTCGACTGCTGCATAGGCCAAGTCGGCTACCGTAGTCGTTGTCATGTCACCCTGTTCAAAAAAGGTCACTTCACTGTCATCCTGCTGTAAACCGATAATCTGCATCAATGCTTCATTTGCCCGTATTCTTCCCAGCAGCCTCACCATCAGACCACGCACCACCGGATTGTCATGACCCAGGAAGTGAAAGGTGGAATAAAACGGCGTGCTGCGAATCAGGTCCGGACGTCGGTCGGCGATCTCCCCCAATCCCCACAAAACCGCCTCCTGGGTCGAAGGATCGCCCATAAAATTAAGCAGGTGCCGGGTAAATGCGCCATAAATATCGGGTCTGAGCGCTATAATTGCGCCGATAGCTTCCACCATCCCCCAGGGGGTGGCGGCGGAGTCACTGCAGGCTTCAAACAACCGGTGCAGAAGATCGGCAACCAGGCCGGGCTCGCGACTTGATACCTGCGCGCAGACCTGCCCTATGATCCAGGCGGTTTTATATCGCTGTCGGTGGTCGGCCTGATACAGTAAACGCTGCAAAAAACGCAGGGTTCGTCTGTCCTCAAAACAAAGCGCGGCCAGCTCATCCACCGCGTTTTTGTCAACCAGCGCCTTGACTTCCCGTTTACTGGTCCGTCGTTTCCGCCTTCCGCAATCCTTTACCGGCGCAGGGGAAGGGGTTCGTTTTTTTTCCGTAACCGGAGCCACTCCACCCGGTTGTATTTTTTCATCTTCCAGGTCCTGCTTGTGTTGAAACCTCGCAACAATTTCTGAAATTTCCGTATGTAAGCGGACAAAATACAGTACACCCCGGACAGCGCGACCCTCAAGGTTTCGTTTCGGAACAACCTGATGGGTGACCTCGTCATAATCTTCTATTCTGCCGGTCAGATAATCCTCTTCGGGAATCAATTCCCAGGCAAGGTCCCATTCATCATTACAGGCATAGACCAGGCATTCCACCATGGCGGAACCTATATTGTGGCCGGTGGCATCCGCGACATATACCGCCCCGCATTCACAGGTACCAACAGGGAACTCCGTCATTTTCCGTTGGGCGGATTCTCTTGGCCGGGCTACATCCATTCCGCAGAACGGGCACCAGGGTTTACATATCGCTTCCGACTTCGTAACCATAATCAACCGGCCAGTTTTTGCTCCAGGGCCTCGGTAAAACGAGGATCAACCGGATAGCCAAGATCGGCGGCCTTATCGGCGTTTGTCTTGGCCTCCTGATAATCCCCGTTAAAATACAGGGCCACGGCCAGGTTATTGCGGGCCATTGATGAATCCGGCTCCAGAGTGACGGCCTGGCGGGCGGCCTCAACGGCTTTCTCATCCTGCTGATTCATGGTATAGGCGCTGGTGAGATTGATCCAGGCCGTCAACAAACTCGGGTCTACCTGGATAGCCTGATCATAACTCCTAATCGCATCATCAACCATTCCCTGCCGCTGGCGAATGAGACCGATATTGACATGGGCCTCGGCCATGTTCGGTGTTATGGCAAGGGCCTTTTCATTAAGTGAAAGCGCCCGATCGATATCTCCCTGGTCAAAGAGTATTGCCCCTAGATTAATCATACTTTCCACCGAATGATCATCAAGTTCAAGGGCCCTCTCCAACGCCGCTATCGCTTTATCAATCAGGCCTACCTGCCGGTAAACCAGGCCCAACTGATGGTGGGCGATCACGTTTTCCGGTTTTTCCGCACAAATTTTTTCAAGATCTGCGATAACGGTTTTCAAGTCAACTTGTTCTTCCTTGTCAGACATGAACTATCCTTTGGCAGTGTGTTGTTCATCTTTTTTTCTACCACAAGTTCTCCTTTCACCTTGAAAGGAATACCTTAGCCGGAGAAAATATAATTTTATACCTAAATCCTGCAGTTGTTCGTGCACCGAGAACGTTGAGACATGTGCAGATACAAGAAGGAACACGAATTTCGGCACAGGTGTACTGGTTGTACATCGAGCACGAAATTCGTGAATCCGACGCAGTAGATGTGCTTGTATCGACGTTCGAATGCCGGAT
>WGCP01000035.1 GCA_015493715.1 Desulfobulbaceae bacterium | reverse complement strand
GTACAATGCATCGAGCTTATGGCTGAGCTCATAAATGAATGCGAATGGAAGCGTGACGTTACAGGGTCTTGCGAGAAAAATGGTTCGCCACGTCGAACTTACTTGACAAAGCCTTCTCATGGAAGCGAGCTTGCGAGACTCCGAAAGGCAATTTTTCAAGGTGGCCATAACAAACCGGCGACAACCGATTTGTTATATTCTCGGTAATCATCATAACCATATTTCTCATGGATATAACGTCATCTTTTTTGCTGACCCAGGCGTGGACAAACAGCCGTCTCTTTTCCGATGAAGATAACCCTCGGATGAGCAACAGGCTAAAAAGAAACTTTTCCTGTGAATCACATCGGTATTTGTTATATATTGTAAGATAATTTAAAGAGATAAACTTAACCTTTCTTCCCAAAGGACTGCCATGCAACGTTTCTCATCTTTCTTTCCGCTCCGGTTTTTCGTTTTCTTCCTTATTCTCCTCATGATCACCGGGTGTTCTTCCAATCCGGAAAAGAAAAAGACCGACCACTACAGCAAGGCCATGGTGTACGTCCAAAAACATGATGACAAGGCGGCAATAATCGAGTTACGCAACGCGATCCAGATTGATCCCAAATATGCCGATGCCCGCTATCAGCTCGGTCTGCTGTATCTCAAGATGGGTGATGGAAAAAAAGCCTTTAAAGAACTGCAGCGTGCCGGCAGTCTTGATCCCGCCAATACCGACGCCCGCCTGAAAACAGCCGAATTCCTTCTGATGGCCAGAGATAAAGAAGGCGCCCGTAAAGAAACACAAGCCATTCTCAAGCAACATCCCGACAATATCGACGCCCTGGCTCTTATGGCCAATATCGAGCTCATTGACGGCAATTTTGACAAGGCCGAAATTCTACTCAACAAGGCCCTTTCCCTTGATCCGAAGCTGGATCGACTGTATTCCATTCAGGGGCGATTATTTGCCGCCCGCAAGGATTTCAAAGCTGCGGAAACCGCCTTTAAAAAGGCGGTCGAAGTCAATCCGGACAAACTCTCCAACTACCAGATACTCTTTCTCCTCTATCAATCCCTGGGCAAAACAGAAAAGGCGGAGGCAACCGCCGGGAAGATGATCGACAAATTTCCCGACAATCCCGCACCCCGTATTCAGCTTGCCAACCTTTATCGACAAAAGGGCCAAACCAAAAAGGCCGAACAGGCCCTGACCACCGCCGTTGATAAATTTCCCGACAATGACAGGTTGCGCCTTATTCTCGCTGATTATTACCGTCGTACCAGGCAGACCGACAAGGCGGAAAAGGCGTACCTGGCCGCCATTGAGCATTCAAAAAACCCTCAGGATATCAAGGCCCGTCTTGCCGATTATTATTTTGAACAAAGGAAATATGACAAGGCAAAAACACTGATGGATGAAATCCTGGCCGGTAACCCGAAAAACGGGGGCGCCAATCTCGTTAAAGCAAAATTCTTTCTCAAGGAACACAAAAACCAGGACGCCCTGGACCTTCTGGAAACTCTGACAAAAAATTATCCTCGCTGGCCTGAACCCTATTTCGTCAAGGCGCTGGCGCAGATGAACATCGGTCAGATGGAACTCGCCCGCAACAGTACGGCGGAGGCTATTAAACGCAACCCGCGCGAGGCAAAGTACCATGCACTCCAGTCACTGCTTCTGTTGCGTTCCCGCGACTTTACCGGTGCCAAACGTGAGGCCGCCATCTCCCTGAAAATCAATCCAAAAAACTTCAACGCCGCTCTGCTGCTGGCCAAGGCGGTTCTATTCTCCGGCGACTATGATAATGCCGTCAAAATGCTCACGGAGATGAAGACTAAAGTTCCCGATAACGTCGAAGTTCTCGGCAATCTCGGTCTTGCCTATATGGGCAAAAAAGACCTGGACAAGGCTGCCGAAACCTTCAGAAAACTCCTCACCCTCAGGCCCGGCAATACACTGGCCCTGCTGAACCTTGTCCGTCTGGAAAAAAACAAGGGAAAATCGAATCAACAGCTCATTGCTCTGGTACAAAAACAGATAGAGAAGAAACCCGACAGTGTCGGCGACCTTATTCTGCTTGGGACTATGCTGATGAGTGAAAAGAACTATGACCAGGCCCTTGCAACACTCAAGAAGGCGCAGAAGCTTGCCCCGCAGGACCCGAGAACCTACAGTTTGAGCGCAGCTATATTCAACAAGCAACAGAAAACCGGCGAAGCTATCGCCCAGTACCGTTCATTACTCAAGCAGAATCCGAAAAATGTCCAGGCGCTCATGGGCATCGGTGCTCTGCTTGAACAGCGCGGCGACAGCAATGGCGCCAAGCGATCTTACGAGCAGGTTCTCGCCGTGCAACCTGATTTTGCCGCCGCCGCCAACAACCTGGCCTGGCTGCTTGCCGAAGAACCGGAACCGGACCTTGGCGAAGCGTTACGCCTGGCCATGATCGCCAAAGAACAACTTCCCGATGAGGTGCACATTATTGACACCCTGGGTTGGGTTCATTATAAACGAAAATCATACAGTCTTGCCCGCAATGAATTTGCCCAGGCCGTCGAAAAGCAACCCGACATGCCTATCCTTCGATATCATCTTGCCCTGGCCCTCTTTGGGGAAGGAAAAAAGACGCAGGCAATCAAAGAACTGAGAAGCACACTGGCCGACAAGGGCGACTTTACACAACGACGGAAGGCGGAAACCCTACTCAAACAATGGCAGAAATAATAATGGCAGACAAGCAGATCCTCATTAGCCGGAAAGAAATTTCCGCAAGGGTAAAAGAACTGGGAGAAGAGATAACCAAGGCCTACCAAAATCGCCCCCTTGTCCTTATCGGGGTGTTGAACGGCGCCTTCATTTTTCTGGCTGACCTTGCCCGGGAAATTGACCTGGATATTGAGATCGATTTCATCAGGGTGGCCAGCTATGGTGACGCCACAACCACATCCGGAACAATCCGCCTGACCAAACCGCCGGAAATTGATCTTAACGGCAAGGATATCCTGCTGGTTGAAGATATTGTCGATACAGGCACCACACTGGCATGGCTGCATCAGTACTTTGCCGAGCACAACGCAGGCTCAGTCAAGATATGCGCCCTGATCAATAAACACGAACGACGGGAGACAGCCGTTGTTGTCGACTACTCCGGTTTTCAGGTGGAAAAGGGCTTTCTTATAGGCTACGGCCTCGATTACGCTGAACGCTTCCGCAATCTAGCCGGAATCTATGAGGTGAAAGACTTCAATGAATAAGACATTTGGTGTCATTCTCTCGGGCTGCGGCCACCAGGACGGGGCGGAAATCCATGAGGCCACCCTGACCCTGTGGGCCATTCACAAAAATGGGGCCGACTATCAATGCTTTGCCCCGGACATACCCCAGCAACATGTCCTTAACCATATCACTGGTAAAGAGATGAATGAGCAGCGGAACGTGCTGATCGAAGCCGCCCGTATTGCCCGCGGTGACATCAAACCTCTGGTCGAATACCGGGCGGAAACATTCGACGGTCTGGTCATCCCCGGCGGTCTCGGTGCCGCTAAGAATCTGTGCAGCTATGCTGCCCACGGCCCGGAATGCACGGTCAATGAAGATGTCGCCCGGGCAGTGCGCTCCACGTACCAGGCAAAAAAACCGATCGGGGCTCTTTGTATCGCCCCGGTTATCCTGGCCAGGGTGCTTGGCAAGGGCGCACTGACCATTGGCCAGGACCAGGAAACGGCAGACCACCTGGCGGCCATGGGTGCCTCGCCCGTTCCAACATGGCAGGGCGAGATCGCCGTCGACACAACAAATAAAATCGTCACCACCCCATGCTATATGCTCAATTCCAGGGTTGATCAGATAGGCAATGGAGCGGATAATCTCATCCAGGCCATGCTCAGGCTCTGCTGATGAGATTGCTTGACAGCAGGATATCCGTTCTTATTTTATAGGTGAATTCACGTTACCGACTAATCCGCATCCTGTATGGAACGGAGAACAAGAACAGTCAAAAAAGCCCTCTGGAGTTATGAACAATACGCTGAAAACATTTATCCTGATGGCCGCATTAACCGGTCTTTTTATGGTCGGCGGCCAGATTCTCGGTGGCAGGCAGGGAATGATTCTTGCCCTGGTTATAGCCTTGGCTATGAATTTTTTTGCCTACTGGAATTCCGACAAGATGGCCCTGGCCATGAACAAGGCCCGTGAGGTATCCGAGGCGGAAGAACCTGAACTGCACCAAATCGTCGCCGGGCTCGCCCAGCGGGCGGGTCTCCCTAAACCACGTGTATATATCGTCGACAACCCAACCCCTAATGCCTTTGCCACCGGACGCAATCCTGAACATGCCGCCGTGGCCGTGACTACTGGAATCATGCAGGTGCTGAACAGGGAGGAACTGGAAGGAGTACTGGGCCATGAGCTTGGTCACATAAAAAACCGCGACATTCTTATCAGCTCGATAGCCGCCGTTATGGCCGGTGCCATTTCCTACCTGGCAACCATGGCCCAATGGGCGATGATATTCGGTGGTGGCCGCAGTGATGACGAGGGTGGCGGAAACCCCATCGCCATGCTGGTGATGATGATCGTGGCTCCTTTGGCCGCATCGCTCATTCAGATGGCTATTTCAAGAAGCAGAGAATACATCGCCGATCGTACCGGCGCCGAAATATGCGGCCACCCCAAGGCACTGGCCAGCGCTTTGCAAAAACTGTCAACCTATAACAAGCAGCGCCCCATGCAGGTCAATCCGGCATCGGCCCAGATGTATATTGTCAATCCCCTCAAAAGCGGCACCATTGCCGGCCTGTTTTCCACCCATCCGCCCATGGAAGAACGAATCCGACGACTGCTCGCCATGTAACGCTCCTACTCCTATTGGTTGCAATCAAACGGTTTGACAGAAACGAATAAACCTTTCCGCATTCAGACAAACACGACCAAGCATGACACCGGAGACTCCAGGAAGAGCCAGGATTTCTTCCACGTTTTCATCATTGACTCCGCCGCCGTACAGCACCGGTCTATGGATAAAATACTTGTTAACCCGTTCGATACCGGCCTTGATACCATCGATATCATGGACTGTTTCAAGGGCCATGGCGGAGTCCGGCGTATAGGCGCAGATAACCTCTTCCAGCTCCTCACTGTCAAGGGCGGCACGCATACCCGACATTATGTCGTCATCAAGACAGAGAATGGGCTTGATTCCGACGGCAACGCATTCACGGATCTGGGCGGCAACATCCTGGACCGTTTCATGAAAATATTTCCGCCGTTCGCGATGCCCCACCAGGGCATATTGCGCCATATGCCGCACCCATGATGCCGGCGTCGCCCCGGTATAGCTGCCCGGCGGATAGGGAGAAACACCCTGGGCGGCCAGGCTTATGCCCGGCAAATTGTTTACCCGGGAAAAGATACGTTCCATATAGAGAAAAGGTACGGCAAGCACGGTTTCCTTGTCCTCACGGTAATGACAATGGTCCCGAAGCGTCTCCACCCAAGCCTCTGCCTGCTCCACGGGAATATTCGCTTTCCAGTTGGCGACTATCAGCTGTTTCATACTTTCCTCCAATACGTTTCCGGCTTAGTAGGGGACTGTGCAAAAATAACTGTAACATCCTGCTTGCCCTTTTGCCCATTTTCTACGTTGCGTAAAGAGCTGAATAAAAGAGACTATGCACCTCATTACGTGCCTTGAAAATGAACAAAATTTCAGCGCAAAATTGTTACACTTATTTCCTTACAGTCCCTTATAAATGAGTCTGTTGATTTAATAGGATTTTCGTTCGAGATCAGATAAGCGTAGACTTCGAGGCATACGAAAAAAATTACCACAGGCCGAATATTCCCAGGATAAATTTTTCCGTAAACGAGGTAAGCGAGCTCGCGAGACTCCGGGAGATCGGGCAAAAATACATTAAATCAACGGGCTCATAAATCAATAAGCTTATCTTTGGATAAACCGCTTCCCTGTTCCTGATAAAATTCAACAAAACTCAAACGAAGTTTTCTTCCGGCCTGCAAACCCAGCCTCCCATAGGGGAGGACAATCCAAATATGCTTGGCGTCCGTGTGAACCTGATCTTCCGGCAACGGGCCTAAATACTTGCGTACACCATCATCAACCCGAAAAAGTGCAACATGCACCTGTCCTTTTTTCGGCGCATTTCTCGGTGCTTCCAGGGTAATGTCCAGTCCGTAATCATAACCGCTCCGAACCGCTTTTTTTCCGGCCCGCCCCCCTGTTCGGCGGTCAACATCGGTATCAAAGTAGACAACCGCCAGCCGGTACAAGGGTTGCGAGGTGGTAGAAGCTGCATTAAATGCAGCGGCAAGAGGAAAATGCGTCTGTATATCAAGATGAAGGGTATTATCGACAGCTCTTACTGATACTGTTGCAATGTCCAGCCAATGGCCGACACCAAAATCGACCGTGTCACCAACCGGGTCATGCCATACTTCCCGGAGTTCTCTCTCGACAGCTGGAACCTTCGACGTCATCGTCCCGGGTGGAGATAAAGGATGCGCAACAGGCGGTCTGCCGGATTCGATCCGACCAGCCGCCCGATACTGTTGTTCAATCTGATGTAGAATCAGCGGTAGTTGAGGACCCAGAGTAACCATTGCCCCAACCAGTCCGAATATAGGCAGAATCATCCCTATCCCGGCCATCACCCACCAACGACCGACTCCAGAGGGCTGTGCATCCGCCGTTTCTCTCAGATTGCGATACAGGGCAACCATAAATAAAAAGAGAAAGGGTGTGAACAAAACATACAATACCTGGCCAATAAAGGGAATTAGATCCAGGACAATAGCAATCAACCAGATGAGCAGCAATTTGCCAAAGGTGTTCCACCAGCGTCCCTTGACACAATAATGACTGGCAAGAACCGCATCCATCCCCTGCAAACCTTCTTCGTAGAGGGGGTAGAGGGCAAACATCAGGGTGATCGACAGGAAGATTCCCGGTACGATAAACAGGAAAAAACCGGTAATAACAATGGAACTGACAAGCAACAGGATCCAGCCCATGGCCCATAAACGTCGCCAACCGACTTTCAGGGCGCCCACTACCCCGAGACTTTCATCCACGGCTGCAGCAATGGTAGCGCTTTGACTCCAGATGGCAAACACCAGCGCAATGCAAAAAAACAGAGCGAAAATACCCGCAACCGGGCCATTCAACCGTCCCTGCTGCACCTGGGACACGGCATGTTCCAGTCCACCCAGAAACAGAGCGGCGGCCAGACCAAGAAGAACCAGGATGCCGAGCATGAACAGGCCGGCAACCAGCATTACCCCTAAAATCGTTAAACCACGGCTTTTATATTCAGCCCAAGTCTCGAGAAAGAGGTCTTTAAACCCCTTAAGTTCGCCATTTGCGGCTGTATTCGTATCCGTGGCTTCCATTGTTTCGCGTTTCTCTTGCTTTCCAAATTATGCTGCAGGTGACTCTACAAGTCCCAATCGCCGGCGAATGGTCTCTTCGTCAAGACCCGAAATCCATAATTGCTTGCGTCGATTTTTCAATCCGGAACGTAACGTTACTGATGATTTCGATATCTTTAATTTCTTGGATATAAAGGAGATCACCGCCTTGTTCGCCTTACCGTCCACCGGAGGAGTGGTCAAACGAAGTTTGAGGGCACCGTCGTAGATGCCGGCAAGTTCATTTTTAGCGGCCCGTGGCTGCACATGCAGGGACAACAGCACCGAACCATTACGACCGGTCTGCAGGCAGAGCATGACCCGTTACCGGAGAGACAGGGCAAACTGTTGCAAAGTGGGGACCAAAAAACTCTGCAAAAAAATAACCGCCAGGATCAAAATCATAGGACTGAGATCCAAACCGCCCATAATAGGGAGCATGCGCCTAATCCTTGCAAGTAAGGGTTCAGTTGCCTGCACCAGAAAACGAACAATAGGATTATAGGGATCGGCACTTACCCATGATATAACGGCCCGGCCGATAACAATCCAGATATAGGCACTGAGGACAAAATTCAACAGTTTGGCAATGGCCAATAAAAAATTACTTAACATAAACATAGATGACAATAGATGGTTTTAATAATATTTTCCCATAAAAAGGGACTAAAAATCTACAAATCAGGCTACTTTCGATCCAGGGGTAATGTCTCCTTCCACGGTGGAAAGAACCAGCCTCTCTCGACCCTGCTCGTCCGTATCCTTGGCCGCCAGCACCATGCCCTGGGAAGTAACGCCCATAAGTTTTACCGGTTTCAAATTAGCGACGATAATGACCTTTTTCCCCACGAGCTCTTCCGGCCGATAAAATTTGGCAATACCGGCAACAACCGTCCGTTCCTCCGGTGCTTTGAGCGTTAACTTAACGAGTTTATCCGCCTTTTTAATCTTTTCCGCCGCAATAATCTCCGCCACCCGCAGATCCACCTTGCCGAACTGATCGAAGGTAATCAACCCCTCCATATCAGCGGTCGGTTGCTCTATCTTCCTGCTTGCCGCTTTCTTTTTCGGCTGTTGTTGTTTGCCGGTATCCAACCGGGGAAAAAGCTGCGGCCCCTTTGCCACGCCGGTTCCGGGTTCAAGGATGCCCCAACGGCCGGCAGTTGCCAGGGTCGCCCCGGCCATACTTTCTTCCAGCCCCAGAGCGACGGCCATTTTTTCAGCGGCCTGTGGCATAACCGGTCGCAAAACAAGAGCAATCAGACGCAAACTTTCCGCCAAAAAGTAGAGCACGGTATCAAGTCGTTTTTTCTTGGCCGGATCAGCGGCCAACTCCCAAGGCGCGTTGGTCACAATATATCGATTCAGCTCTCCGATAACCTCCCACACCGCCTGCAATCCCCTATGAAAGGCAAAGTTGTTCATTGACCTTTGGTACGAGGCAAGCATGCCCTCCATGGAACCGATCAGTGTTCGATCTTCATCGGTGACAACCTTTTCATCCACTTCAGGGACCCTGCCGGCGACATATTTTCCGATCATGGTCAGGGTCCGGGAAAAAAGATTGCCCAGGTCATTGGCCAAGTCGGAATTTCGACGGGTAACAATGGCCTCACCGGAAAAGGAGGAGTCAAGGCCAAAGCTCATCTCCCGCAAGAGGAAATAACGGACCGTATCAACGCCGTACTCCTGCACCAGCTCACCAGGCTTGATCACATTGCCTATGGATTTGGACATCTTGGTTTCCTCCACATTCCAGTAGCCGTGCACATGCAGACGTTTGTATGGTGTCAGCCCCATGGCCAGGATCATCGTCGGCCAGTAGATGGCATGGGGTTTAAGAATATCCTTGGCGATAACATGCTCGGCCACCGACCAGTACTTTTCAAAATCAGGCCCGTCCGGATAGCCGATACCGGTCAGGTAGTTGATCAAGGCATCAAACCAGACATAGGTGACGAACTTTTCATCAAAAGGCAGTGGAATGCCCCAGGTCAGACGCGTGGTCGGCCGGGATATACACAGGTCCTCCAGGGGCTCGCTGAGAAAAGAAAGAACCTCGTTCCGATACCGCTCAGGGGTGATATATTCAGGATTTTTCTTGATGTGATCAATCAGTTGGTCCTGATACCTGGACATGCGAAAAAAATAATTCTGTTCACTGATCTCCTCAGGCACGGTCAGATGATCAGGACATTTTCCGTCGACCAGCTCTTTTTCGGTCAGAAAACGCTCACAACCCTTGCAATAATGGCCGGAATATTCAGAAAAATATATATCTCCCTGGTCATGAACTTTCTGCAGAATTTCCTGGACGACTTGTATATGTTCGGCATTGGTGGTGCGAATAAAATTATCCGGTGCAACATCCAATAACGGCCAGGTTTTCTGAAAGGCGGCTGATATCCGATCAACATATTCGCGCGGACTGCATCCCTGCTCCTCCGCCGCCTGAACAATTTTTTCACCGTGTTCATCGGTCCCGGTTTGAAAGCGAACGTCATCACCGCAAAGCCTCCGGAAACGGCTGTAGGTATCGGCCACGATAGTGGTATAGGCATGCCCGAGATGGGGCATGGCATTGACATAATAAATTGGTGTTGTGATATAGGTTGTCATCTCAGGTTGTTTTTTTCCCACCGGTATTTTTTTTCTTTGACCGGCGCTCTCCCCTTCTCTGGGTCGTTTTGCTTTTCTTCCTGTTTTTACGTTGCCGCTGCGGCTTTTTATGCACCGGCTGCGCGGCCCGCCACTCTTCTTCCGTCAGGGTCCGGTCCTCACCATCGTCACCAACAACAACCAGCCCGCCCTGCAAGGGAAGCTGCCGAACCACCCGATAAGTCCGCCCATCAAAAGATATTGAACGACCGACCTTCGGCATTCCCTTCTTCATAGTGCGATAGCTGTCATACTCATAGGTGAGACAGCAGAGCAGTCGATTGCATACCCCGGAAATTTTGGTTGGATTCAGGGGTAAATCCTGGGCCTTGGCCATCTTGATGGAAACGGAATCAAACCGCTTTAAAAAAGCGGTGCAGCACAATTCACGACCGCAGGCTCCCAGGCCGCCGATCATCTGCGTTTCATGACGGACGCCTATCTGCCGCATTTCCACCCGGGTACGGAATTCCTGCACCAGACGCTTGACCAGTTCTCGAAAATCCACCCGACTGTCGGCGGTGAAATAAAAAATTATCTTCGAACCGTTAAAAAATCGCTCCACCCGGACCAAGTGCATCGGTAATTTCAAGGTGTTAATCTCGGTCTGGCAGATGTCATAGGCCTCACTCTCCAGGATCGACAACCGGGCGTACTTTTCCTCTTCTTCCCTGTTCGCTCGGCGAAGCACGACATAGGAAACGCCCCGTTTTCCCTGTTTCTTCGGGCATCCTGCTGCGCGGCCAAACACCATTGCTGGCTCCGGCCCGTGGTCGGTCTCCACCAGAACGAGATGGCCCTGAGCAAGTGGTGCAACCGTTGACGAGGCGGTATATTCCTGTCCGGTTCGACGAAAACGAATCCTGCAATAACAGAACGGTCTTTCGTGTTTCCGGCCGGTATCGTCTTGTCGGTTTTCCGGACCCGCCTTCTCTTGTTTCGTCTGATTACTGGTCACGTATGCAACAACTCAGGTTAGAGGGAAATCGGCAGAGAAAATCTCAAGAAAAATTTATACCTAAATCCTGCAGTTGTTCGTGCACCGAGAACGTTGAGACAGGTGCAGATACAAGGAGGAACACGAATTTCGGCACAGGTGTACTGCCTGTACATTGAGCACGAAATTCGTGAATCCGACATAGTAGCTTGTGCCTGTATCGGCGTTCGAATGCCGGACAACTGCAGGATTCAGGTTATACAACGGACTTCAGAGGACCGGTCTCCGTCATCAACTGCATCATCAGTACGTCGCAGACCAGCCCCCGGTTGCAATTCCCGGCCAGGGCCTTTTCCGCATATTCAACGGCGTTCATCTTATCAGAAAGCCGGGACAAGTTCCAGCGTTCTCTTATCCGCCCGGCCTCTTTTATGCCGGTTTCCGCACCATCACCGGCGGTTTCTTTCCCCAGCCCCAGGAGGAGCGCTTCTTTAAACAGGGTCTTCAAAAGCCCCAAAACCAGGGCAAGTTCCTCTTTCAGCGCCGCCATATCCGCAGCGAGAAAAAGCGCCTCTTCAACGGCAATCGCCTCGCGCTGATGCGTATCAGCCAATGTGGCGGCAAGGCGTGCAAACAGTGCAAGGGCGTCTCCCGCCTCGATGGCCAGGGCCCTGCCCGGAGAACCCTCCGTTATCCGAGCCAGCTGCAACGCCTGATCGCGGTCAAGTTCGGGTTTCCGTCGACGGATAACATTTGCTGCAAGGTTATAGGCAAGCGGCGCAAAGGAGATCACCTGGCAGCGGGAAAGAATCGTCGGCAGAACCGGCTCGTTATCCGAGGCGACGCAGAGAAAAAGATTGTCCGGGGGCGGTTCCTCCAGAAGCTTCAACAGGCTGTTGCCCGCCTCCCGGCGCAGGGACTGAACATCTTCCAGCATAATAATGCGCAACCCTCCGCAAAAGGGAGAAAAGGCCAGTTGTCGTTTCAATGATCGGATACGATCAATTTTAATTGACGCCCCTTCCGGTGCAATATGCAGGAAATCGGGATGATTGCCGGAGGCAAACTGGAGACAGCCGGGACAATGCCCGCAGGGAGAGATTTCTTTTTGATCAGTACAGAGCAGGCCCGCAGCCATGGCCCCGGCCACAGTTGCCTTGCCGATCCCATCCGGTCCTGAAAACAGATAGGCATGTCCCAGGCGACCGCTTTGGATAATCCGACTCAAAAACCGAAGCGAACGCTCATGGCCGACAATTTCTGTAAACACTATGCCAATCTCCGCCAAACGAGATACATGATCCGTTTACTCCGCAGTTTTTCCGGAACCGGGCATGGCGGTGAACAGACTCTGCTGCCGGCCTGCCGCAGATCCGCCCGCTTTTGCACTCGCCGACCGGCCCCGGGGAGCGGCCTCTTTGGTGACGGAATCCGAAGCTGTCCTGTTCGGTTCATCCTCGTCAAGAGGCCGCAGATAGAGAAATCGCTCCAGGGGACGCTGAAAATCCGTCCATCCCGGCTCCTCCTGTTTTTCCTGCAGCCCTTCTATATAATTCATTTTCGCGTCCATATCATCCAGATGATGCAGGAGAATGGCCTCCGGCGTCATAGGAAGAACCGGTGCCCCGAATTCATGTCGTCCGTGATGGCTGACAACGAGATGGGCCAGGGAGTCAACCCGCAAACAACTCAACTCCTCGATTCCACGGGCGGCCTCCCGCACCATTTCCACTCCGAGCACAAGATGCCCCAACATCCGGCCGCTGTCGGTATACTCAAAGGGCAGAGAGCTGTAACTAAATTCCCGAATTTTGGCGACATCATGAACAAGCGCACCGCTTAACAACAGGTCCCGGTCAAGAGCCGGATAATGGGTGGCTGTTTTTTCCGCCATACCGGCAACCGAAAGGGTATGCTCAAGCAGACCGCCGATATAGGCATGATGCATCTTCTTGGCCGCCGGCGCCTGACAAAACTTTTCCAGCACCTCGCCCTGGAAAAGATTATCGAGCAACCGATGCAATCCTTTATCGGATACGGAAGCGATCAGTGCGACCAGTTCCCTCCGCATTTCAGCGGGCGGGCGTTTACTTGCCGGCATGAAATCAGCAGGGGCGACCTGCTCTTTTTCCGCCCGTTGCAGGCCGGAAACCGTCAACTGAACCTGATTTTGATAGGACTTGGCCATTGCCTGGACAACGACGACATCGCCCACCTCGGCAGCACGATCAAGGGCAAGGGCATTGTCCCAGACACGGGCCTCAATTTCGCCGGTCTTATCCATAAGAGTCAGGGAGAGATAGGGCTTGCCCGCCTTGGTTTCAGCAAGATTTTTTCGCGCCAGCAGAAACATCTCCCGCACCCGGCTCCCTTCCTGTAATCCACTGACAAACACCTTTTTCCCAGGCATCACCACTCCTTGCGACATATTTTTGAGGACAGCCGTCTTCTTCAATTTTGTCACATTTCCCTATTGTCGTCACCCCCGTATGCTTTTAGGCCACCCTTTAGCGGGGATCCGGATCGGTTACGGTTAGTTGGATCCCCATCCCTACGGATCTCGGGGATAACAAGGCTATCTGTTGACGTCATTTAACAGGTAATGTGACAAAACGGCATCTACACATTGAACCGAAACAGAATACAGTCACCATCTTTAACAAGATATTCCTTGCCTTCCGAACGCATGAGCCCTTTATCCCGGGCCGTCGCCTCCGATCCACAGGAGATATAGTCGTCATAGGCAATCACCTCGGCGCGGATAAAGCCACGTTCAAAATCGGAATGAATCTTGCCGGCGGCACCGGGTGCAGTCGTGCCTCTGGTTATGGTCCAGGCCTTGGTTTCCTTTTCACCGACCGTAAAATAGGTAATCAGCCCCAGCAGATCATATCCGGCATGAATCAGACGATTGAGGCCCGGCTCATCCATGCCCATATCGGCCAGAAATTCCTGCTGTTCTTCCTGGTCGAGCAGACTCAATTCCTGCTCAATCCCCCCGGCTATGGTCACCATTGATGCCCCTTCATCCCCTGCCTGCGCTTGCAATTGGTCGACAAAGGGATTACCGGCGACGAGATCATCTTCACTGACATTGGCCACGTAGAGTACTGGTTTGGTCGTCAACAGACAAAGCTCGCGCAGAATCCTCTCTTGCGCCTCATCTTCAGGATTAACTATCCGTGCCGGTTGTCCTGCGCCAAGGACCTGCTGGACTTCCGCAAGAAATTCCGCTTCAGCCAAAAATTTCTTATCCCCTGATTTTGCCTGATTTGTTGCCTTGGTCAACCGTTTTTCCACCGTGTCCAAATCGGCCATGACAAGTTCCATGGTGATGACTTCAAGATCACGCAGGGGATCAATGGAGCCGTCCACATGGACAATATTATCATCTTCAAAACAGCGTACCACATGCAGGATGGCATCCACCTGACGGATATGACCAAGAAACTGGTTCCCCAGCCCCTCGCCCTGACTTGCTCCCTTGACCAGACCGGCGATATCGACAAATTCCATCTGGGTGGCCACCTTGTTCCTGGTTTTCACCAGATCGGCCAGCCGGTCAAGACGTTCATCGGGAACGGCCACCACGCCGACATTGGGCTCAATGGTGCAAAAGGGGTAATTTTCCGCATCAATAGCGGCAGCGGTTAAGGCATTAAATATGGTCGACTTGCCGACATTGGGCAGTCCGACAATTCCACAGCGAAATCCCATGGGTTATTTTTCTCCATTTTTTTTATACGAATCCAGGCTATTTGAGTATACTGAATTCCAATTCATCTTTTTTGTCCCATGTTGATAATCATACCTCCTTTATTTTGCAAGCAGTTATGGAACCCGACATCCTCATTACCGACACTCTGCTCCTGCCGGACCCGGGCCGGAACACCCTGCTCCCAACCGGGTGTGTTGCCATCCGGAAAGGAACCATTACCTATGCCGGTCCCATGAACAACTATGGTAGTCAACGGGCCAAGCATACCATTAACGGCCGGGGAATGCTCACCATGCCGGGCCTGGTCAATCTGCACGGGCATGCGCCCATGACCCTGTTTCGAGGGCTGGCCGATGATCTGGAGCTTACCGACTGGCTGGGCAATCATATTTTCCCGGCAGAAGCCAACCACGTTAACCCGGAAATGGTCTATTGGTGCAGCACCCTCGCCGCAGCCGAAATGATCCTTTCCGGTACCACGACAACGGCCGACGGCTATTTCTTTGAAACCGAGGTGGCCCGGGCCTTTGCTGATGCAGGTCTGCGGGCGGTTGCCGCCCAGGGCATCATTGACTTTCCCGCGCCCGGCGTACCCGACCCGAAAAACAATATTGAAGCGGCGGCGTCTTTCATCAATGAATGGCAGGGAAAAAATCCATTGATCAAACCGGCGCTTTTTGCTCATTCCCCGTATACCTGCTCAAACGCCACTCTGCAAAAAGCGAAACAACTTGCCCGCGAATATAACGTCCAGCTGTATATCCATGTGGCGGAAACAGAACACGAAATCTCCATAATTCAGGAATCCCTTGGCCGCACCCCGATACAGCACCTGCATGCCCTGGGCATCCTTGATACGGAAACCATCTGTGTCCATTGTGTCTGGGCCGACCATGACGATATGGATATCCTGGCCGGACAGGGAAGCCCGGTGATTCTCTGTCCCCAGAGCAATCTGAAACTTGCCTCCGGCATGGCTGATCTGCCCGCCATGCTTGCACACGAGGTCAGTGCAGGATTGGGCACCGACGGCTGCGCCTCCAACAACAGTCTTGACATGTTCCGGGAAATGGATGTCTGCGCCAAGGTGCAGAAACTGCACAAGCTTGATCCGGTGGCCATCCCGGCGAAAACAATTCTTGCCATGGCCACCACCGACGGCGCCTCCATCAGTGGATTTCCTGGTCATGCAGGAGTATTACTGCCCGGACAACCGGCGGATATCATCCTCATTGACCTGCAGCAGTCGCATCTTACTCCATTGTACACGCCGGATCTCCTGGTCTATGCGGCAAGCGGAGCGGACGTGCGCACGGTAATCATCGATGGTCGGCTTGTGCTTGAACAGGGCGGGCTCCTTACCATTAACATCAACAAAACGCTTGACAGGGTCAGGACTATGGCCCTTGCCGTCCAGTGAGAAAAACCTTCTTCCGCCGGTTTTCAAAAGCAGGGCTATCTGATATAATTTAAGACAGAGAAAAAAATCGCCCTCCAGCATACAAGAAAGGATACCCATGAGTAAGCATGCGAACCATCATGACAGTCAAACCGGCTGGAACAGGAAAATGCTTTGTCTGTTCATCACATCGGCGATTATTACCTTTACGTTTTTATCCCCGGCCGCCTGGGCCGACAAACCAGCGGCAAAGAGGACGGCCCCTCCCGTTATCAATGTCCAGGTTAGTCCGGACGCCCGGCTGACTATTTATAAATCAGTTATTCTGCTGCCGGCACTGACGGAAGGGGAAACCATCGACGAACCGCTGAGTAACGCGTTATCCAGGGCGCTCGGCAACCTGCATAAATATCATGTCC
>WGCP01000034.1 GCA_015493715.1 Desulfobulbaceae bacterium | reverse complement strand
TGGGAGAAAAAAACTTCAGAGATTTTTCAAGAGAAAAACCGAGGTGCTGACAGGAAGGGGTGGGTCAATTTATGTTAGCAGGGGTGGGTCAATTCTGATTAGCGTTGAAGGTTTATTCCCTGGAAGACTTACGCAACCGGCACTGCATCACGCGGAAATGCCGAAAATTGATTTTATTGTTATTTCACATAACCATTATGATCATCTGGACCATCGCACTGTGGATATGTTTGATAATTCCGTAACCTGGTATGTGCCTCTTGGTTTGAAAACCTGGTTTGAGAGACAGGGTATCCATTCTGATAAGGTAGTCGAACTTGACTGGTGGCAATCACATCAATTTTCGTATGAAGTCTGCGTGACGTTTACACCCAATATTCATTGGTCAAAAAGAATGCCATGGGATACAAATAAGAGCCTGTGGGGATCATGGTCTGTCAAGATTGCAGGGTTTAATTCCTGGTTTGGTGGTGATACCGCATATGACGAAGAATTATTCAGGGAAATAGGCCGCCGTACAGGGCCATACCAGTTATCTTTTATTCCAATTGGCGCTTATGGCCCAAGGTATTTCATGTCATCGCAGCATGTGGATCCTGCCCAGGCAGTATTAATTCATAAAAATATTCAAACAGAGTGGTCAATAGCCATCCATTGGGGAACTTTTCAGCTGACCCATGAACCATTTTTTGAGCCTCCTGCATTACTCAAAGAGGCAATGAATCTTGAAAACCTGCCGCAGAACCGATTTAAAATTCTCAAGGTTGGCGAAACACTTATCCTGAAAAAAACAGAAACTTTTCTACAAAGCAGAAAAACACCTGTTGAGTGACGAAATTTTCACAATGTTTTTTTCACAATGGATTACGGACGATGAAAAACATAAAAACCTACTGCCAAAAGATATCCTCCCCCATAGGCCGGATATATATCTCAGCCGATAACAGATATTTACGGACCATCAGCTTTTCGGACAAATGGCAGAGCGCGGCAGACCCAGGCGGTGAGATTATCTTTGAATCCAATCCAATTATCCAACAGGCAGCGGAACAACTGCAGGAATATTTTGCGCGCAAACGAACAACATTTGATCTGCCGATCACCTTTACCGGCACGGAATTCCAACGTAAAACATGGCAGTCCCTCCTGGACATACCCTACGGTGAGACCCGTTCCTACCTGCAACAGGCGCAGGCAATAGGTAATCCAAAAGCCGTCCGGGCGGTGGGCAGGGCAAATGGACTCAATCCCATTGCCATTGTGGTTCCCTGTCATCGGGTAATAGGAAAATCCGGCAAACTGACAGGTTATGCGGGTGGACTGGAGAAAAAAGAATTTTTACTGAACCTGGAAAGTAAAATCGCCTGAATGTTATCAACCCACAAAAACAGCACCGAGGACGATCTTTAAAGTGCCTGGTCGTTATCGCCCATCCGCTTGAAGACAGTCTTTGTCATTATTTGGTTTCCCCATCGCAACCCACCTCGCATAATACGCAGAATAGCTGAGACAGTAACTTGCGGCAAGGGCAAGAACCTCTGCATTCCAAAAGAATATCTTTTTCCACGGTATTTCCAGCTTTTCCCGTAAGTTTTTCACCTCGGGAACGACTTTCATGGTACCATCTACTCATTGATACCCAATCACAACAAACAGGCGCAGCATGACGCAGGATAATAAGAAAAAAATTTTCCAGAGAATCATTATCGTTGCATTGATCATTCTGGGAATCATTGCATTTAGATATTTTGATGCCGGCCGTTACCTGTCACTTGACTACATCAAGGCCTCCCAACAAAAACTGCATGCTCTCTACCTCGCCAACAAGCCGCTGGTCGTTGCAGCCTATATGGGTATTTATATTGCGGTTGCGGCCCTGTCGCTTCCGGGAGCAGCGGTATTGACTCTGGCCGGGGGCGGGCTGTTCGGATTAGTTGTTGGAACCATTGCCGTATCCTTTGCCAGCACCATCGGTGCAACCCTGGCCTGCCTTGTTTCCAGATTTCTGTTACGCGACTGGGTTCAGAAAAAATTCGGCGATAAACTTGGAACAATCAACAAGGGCATTAAAGAGGAAGGCGCTTTCTATCTCTTTTCTCTCCGGCTGGTCCCTGTTTTTCCTTTTTTTATGATCAACCTGCTCATGGGCCTGACCCGTATGCGCCTGTCCACCTTTTTCTGGGTGTCACAAATCGGTATGCTGCCGGGGACGCTGGTATATGTGAATGCGGGTAAAGAGCTTGCCAAAATTGATTCTCTGGCCGGAATCATGTCACCGGGAGTGCTGGTGTCTTTTGTCGTCCTCGGACTCTTTCCCATTACCGTGAAAAAACTGCTGGCTCTTTACACCAAAAAATTTACAACGAAAACGACCCCAAAAAATATCTGACCAGGAAAAACACCATGGCAAGCTATGATTATGACATAGGGATTATCGGTGGTGGAGCGGCAGGACTGACCGTCGCCTCCGGTGCCGCGCAGCTTGGCGCCAAGACACTGATAATTGAGAAGGAACAGGCCCTGGGCGGTGATTGTCTCCATTTTGGTTGCGTCCCAAGCAAAACCCTGATCAAAACAGCGCATGTCTATCATCTTATGAAAAACGGACCTGCTTTCGGCCTGCCCGCAGTAACGCCGCCTGCCGTTGATTTTCGCGCGGTTGCCGACCGGATCAGCTCGGTCATTGCCGAAATTCAGGAACATGATTCGGTGGAACGATTCTGCAGGCTTGGTGCGCAGGTGGAATTTGGTGATCCGATCTTCAGCGATGAACATCAGGTGACCCTTGGCGGCAAAAAAATATCCGCCCGCATCTGGGTTATTGCCACCGGCTCATCGGCTGCCGCACCTCCCGTTGAAGGCCTTGCAGAGACGCCCTACCTGACCAATCGTGACATTTTCTCTCTCGATCATCTGCCCGAATCCATGATTATTCTCGGAGCCGGTCCCATCGGCATTGAGATGGCCCAGGCATTCAGCCGCCTTGGTACTAAAGTGAGCGTTATCCAGCGGAGTTCTCAGATACTGGGCAAGGAAGATCAGGATATGGCGGATATCGTCCAAAAGGTGCTCGAAGAGGAAGGAGTTCGTTTTTTCATGAATTCACAGCTTCTCCGTGTCCGGGACCTGGACAATGAGCGTGAAGTCGTTCTCAAAACGCAATCCGACACGACCACCAGCCTTAAGGCGGAGGCGATCCTCGTTGCTCTGGGGCGCAAGGCCAATGTCTCAGGGCTTGGCCTGGAAAAAATTGATATTGCCTATGATCGCAAGGGGATCAAGGTCAACCCATATTGTAAAACCAGCCACAAACATATCTACGCAGCAGGTGACGTCACCGGTGGGTATCAGTTTACCCATGTCGCCGGCTATGAAGGGGGAGTAATCCTCAGAAACGCCATCTTTCATCTGCCGAAAAAGACGGATTATACCCATGTGCCTTGGTGCACCTATACCCATCCGGAGCTGGGCAGCATCGGGATGAATGAAAAAAGCGCCAAGGCCGCCGGTATTGAGTATACCACTTGGATCGAAGAATTTTCCGAAAACGACAGAGGGCTTGCCGAAGGGGAAAGCATCGGTCGCATCAAGCTGCTTCTCGGCAACAGAGAAAAACCCATAGGCATTCAGATCCTCGGACCGCACGGCGGTGATCTCCTCAGTGAATGGGTTGCCGTCATGAACGGCAAGGTTGGGTTATCAACAGTTGCGGCGGCAATTCATCCCTATCCCACCTTAAGTGAAATCAATAAAAAAGTCGTGGGTTCGGTTTTTGCGGGAAAAATCTTTTCCGACAGGGTACGCAAGGTCCTCAAGTTTTTTTTCCGGCTCCGGGGAAGGGCCTGTCAAGCCGATGGCGACCTGTGAAAATACCACGCCAGGTGCCTTGTATGCTTCACCCAAAAACTCTCTTGAGCCCACCGGCTAAACAGCCGGCAGGAGGTCTGCTATGAAAATCAAGGTCAATTCGAAAGACAATGCCGACACCTGCCGGATTGTAACCGGCAGCCCATGCGGCTATGTAATCTTCGGCGCATCCGGCGATCTTACCCGGCGAAAGCTGCTGCCGGCTGTTTTCTCTCTGTTTACGAGGAAAAAAATTCCGAACAATTTTTTCCTGGTCGGCTTTGCCCGCACCCCCATGGATGACGACGCCTTCCGACAACGGGTAAGGGATGCAATCAGCCAAACAGATGATGAGAGCTCACAAACTGAAACCGACGCCTTTGTCAGGCGCTGTTTCTATGTTGCCGGAAGTTATGACCAGGACGAGGGATACCTTCGATTAAAGGCCAAAATAAAAGCAGCTGAAATACAATTCTCCACCGACGGGAATCTTGTTTTTCACATAGCAACCCCGCCATCACTGTACGCAACTATCGTTACCCTGCTGGGAAACAATCAACTGGTATGGCGAGGCTGCACCACGACACCCTTTCAGCGGGTAATTATTGAAAAACCTTTTGGCCGTGACCTTGCAAGCAGTGTCCAGTTAAACAAGGACCTGCTTATCCACCTCTGTGATGAACAGATCTACCGGATAGACCATTATCTGGGCAAGGAGACCGTACAGAATATCCTGATGTTCAGATTCGCTAATCAAATCTTTGAACCCGCCTGGAACCGAAATTATATCGATCATGTACAGATCACCGTTGCCGAAGACATCGGGGTTGGACACCGGGCCGGTTATTTCGAACAGGCGGGGTTGCTCAGGGACATGTTTCAAAATCATATCCTGCAGTTGGCCACCCTGGTAGGCATGGAGCCACCGGTTGATCTGTCTGCGGACTCCATCCGGGATGAAAGGGTAAAATTCATGAAGTCAATCCGTCCCTTTGACCTGGACAATCTCCATGGGCAACTGATTAGAGGCCAATACGGAGCCGGGAAAGACGGCGCCCTGTCGATGAAAGCCTACCGGGAAGAACAGGGAGTAGGTGCAACATCATGCGTTGAAACCTATTTTGCCATGAAGTTGCAGGTGGATAATGGGCGCTGGCAGGGTGTGCCCTTCTACATCCAGGCGGGGAAACGGCTGGAAAAAAAGTTAACCAGAATAACCGTGGTTTTCAATAAGGTTCCCCACTGTATGTTCAATACAAAGAAGTCCGGATTCAATCCCGCCCCCAACAGGCTTATCTTTGATATACAGCCGCAGCAGGCGATTTCTCTTCTTTTTCAGGCCAAGGTGCCGGGATCAAAGATGTGCCTGTCCTCACTTGCCATGGAGCTTGATTACCATGAGACCTTCGGCGAAAAAATGGATGAAGATTATTCCACGCTCATCCTCGACTGTATGCTCGGCGACCAAACTCTGTTCTGGAGGAAGGATTCGGTGGAGACCTCCTGGAAGCTGCTGACCCCGGTCCTTGAACAGTGGGAGAGCTGCAACAGGGAGGCAAGAAGAGACCTGCTTCACGGCTATGTCGCAGGTGGCTGGGGACCGGAGGCAGGGCAGAGGTTTATAGAAAAAGACGGCAGGACATGGTTCATCGAATAATTCCTCCGGCCTCTACCATTTTACGCAAAACCGGCGGATTCCATCAGTGCCTTACTCTTGAATTCCTGTCATAAAACAAGAATTTTTTTCAGGCACAGTGTAGGAGCCCGCCTTAGAATTAAGAAAAAATTAAGAAAAAAATTACGGGGAAAATTATGGCACAAGCGGATATCGGCCTGATCGGCCTGGCGGTCATGGGGCAAAACCTGGTACTGAATATCAATGACCACGGGCACACCGCCTCCGTGTTCAACCGGACGACATCAAAGGTCGATGCCTTTTTACGGGGTCCTGCCAAAGGAACGAAAATTATCGGAACCCTCTCCATAGAGGAGCTGGTCTCCACCTTGAAAAAACCACGCCGGGTCATGATGATGGTCAAGGCCGGCGAAGTGGTGGACGCCTTTATCGAAAAGTTACTTCCCCATCTTGAAG
>WGCP01000033.1 GCA_015493715.1 Desulfobulbaceae bacterium | reverse complement strand
TGCTGTCCGTTATCGATAACTGGAAAGAGTTTCTGAGTGTTGACACCACGTTGAGTTCTTTACTTGAAGAAAAAAATCGCACAGGGCGACCCTTTGGTTCTGATGAATTTTATACGGTAGTAGAAAAGCTGACAGGTTTTAATGTCCGCCCGGGTAAACCTGGTGGACCTTCCAAAAAACAGTAATGTTCCCCGGAATTTATACGGAATTTTTTAAATGAAGTATACACCGATCCTTCTAATGATCTTTGTATCATTAGCCGTCTCAACCTTTGCCCAGGCAACAAAATTTTACGTTGCCCTTGATGGTGATGATGATGACAACAACGGAACCTTGATTTCATCTCCTTGGAAAACACTTGCTTTTGCCGCGTCTTCACCTCTTGTTCAGCCAGGAGACATTGTTTATGTAAAAGCGGGCACGTCCGACTCTGATGTTTACAGTGGAAATGTCGTTTTCACACAGGGAGGCACGAGTAATAACCCTGTAATATTTGAGGGATATACCAATGTTCCCCCTGACAACCCGGCACTCGACTATCATTTAAACGATCCTTTGCAGGCACGAGTAATGCCGCTGTTTGACGGCGGAAACCGGGCGGAAGGGGTTGCCTTTGATATCCAGGCTCCATACATTACAATTCGCAATTTCCAGATCACTAAATATGCCGTTGCCGTCCAGGACTTGAGTGCTGATTACCACCATTGCATTCTTGAAAATATCATTGCTGTAACACTTGGCAAACTTGGTCCTCCTGGCGGTTATGAGTATTCCGGTAAAGGAATTACCCTGACAAACTCATCGTTTAACCTGATAAAAAACTGTGTCATCGTTAATGCCAATGCCGAAGGTATTTCTATCGCTAGTCATAATAATACAGTTGAAAATACCAGGATATACAGCAACGAAGTTAATGAAGCTGCCGGCGCCGACGGAACAGATTATTACATCGTTGTCTCAGGGAACAACAATATTATTCGAGGATGTACCATAGAACGTATTGTCCCAGATAAAGTCTATAATGATCCCTCTTATCCCCACAACGGCCATGGTATAGGATTTAAAGAGGCGGCAGAGAATAATCTCGTTGAAGACTGTGTAGCAAAAAACCTGGATGGCGGAGGATTCTATGTTCGGTGGGGTAATGCACGGAACAATATTTTCCGCAGATGTCACGCCTATGGAGCAGGTGTGACATATAAAAACTTTACCAACAGTGATACAACAGGATTTCTCTGTCGCAATGGGGCAGAGAATAATTTATTTGAATCCTGTACAGCTATCGGATGTGACAATGCCGTGCGATTTCTAAGAGGTGAGTCTGAAGGTGATAAAGATGATTCAGAGTATGCCGCGGTTAATAATACCTTTGTCAACGGGCTGTTTATCGACAGTAAAACGGTAATCGACTTTAATCAATACAGTGGAAACCGGCCGAATGACGCTATTGTTAACAATTCATTCATAAACTGTACAATGTATAAAGCTAAAAATCTTATCGCTTCAAATCGACCAAATCAAGACAACAGAATGATCAACTGCATCGTTTCCGATGTGGAACATCTAAAAGACCCGACAAGCAGCGTTCAGCTGAATTTCTCTTTTGAGAGGAATTGTTTTTATAATGGGTTTACAGCCCCTTTCGGGGACGATAACATCAGCGGTAATCCTCTTTTTGTTAATGCGGCAAAGAATAACTTTCACTTGAGATTCGGTTCACCTTGTATTGATACAGGCCGGACTTCTATTGCCGAGGCCGAACACGACAGAAATAGAAGACAGCGCCCTGTTGGTTCTGCGTGGGATATGGGAGCTTACGAATACAAAAAAACCAGTTCCATACTATTTCTAATGCTCCCTGCACTCCAGTAGATCTCCGTCAATTGTGAAATTCGTGTGAAATTAAATTCGGAAATTAAATTCGGGGGACACATTACCTAATTCCGAAGGAAAAATGTGGATAAGTTTTGCATTGTGCAATGCAAAACTTATCATTCCGCCATCCGGCGGCAAATTGCAAGCTCGGAGCCGGCTTACCTTTCAGTGCTCAATCCTGGTCCAGATCCGGCCAGTGGATTCCGTACCCGTACTCGCGCCCCCCGCAGACCTGTCAGTTGGCAAGCTGTCCGGCGGTGGCATGCGGAGGAAAATCCGGAGACGCGATACTATTTCGAAAAAAAAACAGTGAGATGTTCTCGTAATTTCACAATCCTGCGTGTTAAATCCACCAGCTTGCAGCTGATGGTTGTTTAGTTCTCACTGTCCATCCGCTTATTTCTTGAGCCAGCCCTTGCCAAGGTTGATAAACTGGCCCGGTGGGGTTTTGGCAATGGCTTTTTTTCCGGCCAACAGTTCAACTGCGTGCAGACTGGTGCGGTTTCGTTTGGCGATTTTTTCATACATCGCCTTTCGTTTGGCATTGATGTCGGCAACCAGTTTTTGTACATCAGGGGTTGCTTTGACCGGCGCCAGGTAACCGGTTACGGTTTCTCCGACAAGTCCCTGCGCCTTGGCCGTGCCAAGGTCGAGGGCAAAGGCGGTCTGGCAGAAGAGAAACAGCATGGTGATAAGCAAAGGGATTGTTTTTTTCATGATTTTTTTCATAATACTGCCTCGTTATTTATTGAACAGTTGGGTTTGTCATCTGTCCGCATGGTCTTAAAAAAGACCACTGTCTTTGCTGAGGACATTATCCAGGTCTTTTTCTATTTTGACCCGTATCTCGTGTTGAATTTTGACATTGAGGTTAATGGTGATCGGTTTGTCCGGCGCAGCGACCTTGACGGTCGGTGTACAG
>WGCP01000032.1 GCA_015493715.1 Desulfobulbaceae bacterium | reverse complement strand
AGTCTGACAAACCTGACTCAAGATATAGTATCACGAACAAACCGACTTACAAAAAGGTTTTTTCCGGAATGTCCTTTTTTCCGCAACCAGGACCCCGCAGATGCCTGCCTGATCTGGAAGCTCCGGTTCAATGGTTTTTCCGACAGGACGGTCCTGGTTCCCCGGTCAACATTTTCCGTGCCTCACATAACTCCTCACGGCGACCAAAAAGGGTAAGGACATCTCCCGGTTCAAAAATCATATCCCCCTTGGGAATGAGCAACTCTCCTCCCCTCTCGACACTGACCACAGTGACATGCCTGGGCAGAGAGATGTCCTTCAGCGGGTGATCGATTCCTTGGGCACTGTGACCCATACGGAACTCCATAAAATCATTTTTTCGCTCTTTTCGCAAGATGGAGTGGTCGGCAAGAAGCTGTCCACGCTGTTTGCGCACAATGCCGACATCATAAGCCCGGACGATATCACTGCGACTGATCAGTCCAAGCACCCGCTTATTATCTTCCCGGGCAACAACCGGCAACCGGGCGAGATCACGGGGCGCCATCTTCTGAATGGCCGTCCAGATGGGATCATCGGCGTACACCGTAATAGGATCGGCGACAGCAACATCCTTTACCCGAAGCGACCGCAGATTCGCCGGATCGCTGGACAAAACATGTTCCATGTCCTGCAGAGTCACAATACCGGCAAGTGCACCCTCGCTATCCACAACAGGAAACCCGAGCAGGTTCGTCTCCTGGAATTTACGATACAGATCCGCAAGCGGCTCATCCATAGAGACGTTCACCGGATGGGTATTCATCACTTCACCGACCTGAACACTCTGCATGATGTCAAGATCCCTGCCCTGGGAGAAACGAATACCGCGCCGGGTCAGCTTGATGGTATAAATCGAATCGGGATACAATGCCTGGGCGAGATAGCCGGCCGTAATCGTCGCCACCATCAACGGCAGTATCATGGAGTAATCATTACTCATCTCAAAGACAATCAGGATTGCAGTCAGTGGGGCCCGGGCAGTGGCGGCAAATACGGCTGCCATACCAACAAGGGCATAGGCGCCCGTCGGTCCGGCAAGTTCCGGCTGCCAGGCGGAAAACAGGGTTCCCATGGCACCACCGAGCATGGCGCCTGCAAAAAGCGAAGGAGCAAAAACACCGCCGGAGTTTCCGGAGCCAAGCGTAAAAGATGTGGCCAGGGATTTGAGAAATACCAGGGCGGCGAGGAGATACACATTCACTTCGCCGTGAAGCGCCTCTTCAATAAAGGTAAAACCCGCCCCATAGACCCGGGGAATATTTTCAATAAGCGGCATACCAAGTTGAAACTCAGTGGGTGTTGTAAAACCGACACCAGGCAGATACATGTAGAGGACGCCGAGCAGGCCAAGCAGGAGGGCACCGACGGCAGGTTTCAACGGCAGGGGGAAGTTCCAGTCATCAAAAATATCTTCAAACCAGGCAAGCATACTGATAAACATGATGCCGACCAGGGCGCTGGCAAGGCCAAGTAAAAGGTAAAAAAACAGGGCTTCGGGAGAATGGAGGGTATAGGTCGGTACGGAAAAGGCCGGACGGTCTCCGAGAAACATCTGACTGACCACGGCTGCGGAGACGGATGCGATAACGACATTTCCGAACATCCGTACCTGGAGTTCACTCATCAGAACTTCAATGGCAAAGGCCACCCCGGCAATCGGCGCATTAAAGGTGGCGGCAATACCGGCTGCCGCCCCGCATGAGACTAGGTTTTTTATCCGTTCATCGGAAAGATGCAGAAACTGCCCCATCACCGACCCAAGGGCTGACCCGACCTGGACAATGGGTCCTTCACGGCCGGCGGAACCGCCGGTACCGATGCACAGGGCAGAGGCGACAATTTTGACAACCGCCACCCGAGGCCTGATGCGCCCCCCCCCGCATGACCAGTGCCTGCATAACTTCAGGCACGCCATGGCCCTTGGCCTCGCGGGCAAACCAGGCAATAAGGGGACCAACAAGAAGGGCGCCGACAACAGGAACGATCAAATAGCTCCAAACGCCTAAATGGGGAAAAAGCACGGAAATTGTGGTGTAGGACCTATTTTGAATAACCGCGATCAGATGAATAAAAAAGACTGCTGCGAATCCGGTGCTTCCGCCGATAATAACCGCCAGAACAAGAAGAAGCAATCCCTCGGGGGGAGAAACCTTGTCCAGCAATACTCCAGGAAGGCTACGTTTCATAATTTACCGTTTTTCATCCTATTTTCCTGACAACATTCCAGTCTGCTCGATAACTACCAACAATAACCCCAACGAGTATTAACTGCGATAATCGGCGTTTATGGCAATATACTCACTGGAAAGATCACAGGTCAGGATTTCTCCACATTCGACTCCGTCGTTGAGCTGAACATGAACGGTAAATGTCTCCTGCCGCATTACCTGAGCGGCTTTGCGCTCGGCATCAGGGCCGAGTCCGAGCCCATTTTCCACTATCATAACATCATCAAAAAAAATACAGACCCGATCAGGATGGAAAAAGCAATTCGAGCGGCCGAGGGCAGCCATAATTCTGCCCCAGTTGGGATCCCGGCCGAAAAAAGCGGTTTTCACCAGCGGTGAATTGGCTATGGTCCGGGCGGCATCAAGCGCTGCTTCCTGTTCACAAGCACCTTCGACCCGGATGGTCACCATTTTGGTTGCGCCTTCGCCATCGGCAACGATCATGGTGGCCAACTCGGAAAAAACCCCCTCCATTGCCGCCCTGAATGTTGCAACGGCGCCGGGATTATCTTCTTCCAACCAACCATTGCCGGCAGCTCCATTTGCCATAACCAGCACCGTGTCGTTGGTGGAGGTGTCCCCGTCAACGGTAATGCGGTTAAAGCTTGCCTCCACCCCTTTTGTCACAATATCCCGCAGTACGGGAAACACAATCCTGGCGTCGGTCAGCACAAAGCAGAGCATTGTCGCCATATTGGGCATGATCATACCGGCCCCCTTGGCAACACCGAGAATCGATACCAGCACCCCGTCCACTGCAATTGTCCTGTGTACAATCTTGGGCCGGGTATCGGTCGTCATCATCGCCCGGGCCAGGTCGTTAAAACCATCCCTGGAAAGCCCTTTAACCAATCCGGGCATAGCCCGGGCAAAAGGTGCGCTCTCAAGAGGTTCACCGATTACACCGGTGGAGGCGACCTGAACAAGATCAGGATCAATATTCAGTTCCCGGGCCGCCATATCAGCGGTTAAGCGGGCAAACCCCAGACCCTCTTCTCCAGTGCAGGCGTTGGCATTACCACTGTTAATCAATACGGCCTGGGCCTGTCCGCTCTGTAATCGCTTTCTATCAAGCAGCACCGGCGCTGCTTTGACTCTGTTGGTTGTAAAGACTCCGGCGGTCACGGCAGGCCGGTCGGAATAGATCAAGCCAAGATCAAGCCGATTCTCATACCGGATACCGGCCTCCACCGCAGCGGCTGAAAAACCTTTTACTCTCATGGATACCCCGTTTCTCTTCTTCTCTTGGCAAACAGTCAAAAATTCGTTAACTCAGAGAATTATACATTAGCACCGGCACATTCTATTCCGTTTTACACAAAAACCAGCATGGCTGGACCAGGTAAGCGCAACGTAGTGAAGACTCCGGATTGGCCGGCAACAACAATGACACCGCTACGCTGTTATAAAAAACATCAGCTCCGGCATGGCACGCCCAATGGAACCAATGTTTTTCGGATAAAATGGACCAAATCCGGCTCATCCGAGCAGAATTTTATTTAATGAAAACCTTTTTACAGGTACAGTATATAGTACCAAAATATTGAAAAAAAAACATTCGCATAGAGTTTTCCCTTTTTATCAGAAAATAGCCCATAAAATGATTCCATTCAGGGCTCTTTTTATCATTGCCTGCGGCCGGCAGAAAAAAACCTGATCCAGCCATGCCGGTTTTTCCGATAACCGAGATAACTGGTCCACCTAATGGATAAAATATACTGGTTCCTCACCTCCATCATCTTTCTTACCGACCTGGCGATTCGCATAGGTCTGTCGGTTCGGGTGATCATGCGGAAAAAAGAGCCTTCCGTCACCCTTGCCTGGCTGGTTGTCATTCTTCTACTCCCTTTTTTCGGCGCCATCATCTATCTTCTTTTTGGAGAGAACAGACTTGGAGAACGACGGGCAAGACGGGCCGCAGCGGACATCCCCCTGATCCTTCGCTGGGCCCAAAAATTACGCAGCCGCTCTTTTATAGACTGGGAAACTATCAACCCGGAATGCGAACCGCTGCATCGACAGATTGATGCCGCCATCGGTATTCCAACCATGCCCGGAAACAGTCTTGCCTTACTAGGCAACAGCAATGATTTTTTCCGTCGGTTGATCCTTGATATAGAACATGCCGAATCAATCTGTTGTCTGGAATTTTATATTTTCAGCAGCGGCGGTTATGCGAATCAGGTCTGTACAGCCTTAAAAAAAGCCCACGAGCGCGGGGTGGCCTGCAAACTCCTGCTCGACTCTATCGGCAGCAAAGAATTTCTCAACAGCCCGTCCTGTCTGGATTTACAGGCGAGTGGGATTGAAGTTCGGGAATGTTTGCCGGCAGGCCTGATGAGGGCGCTCTTTGTCCGCATTGACCTGCGTAACCACCGCAAGATCGTCACCATTGACAACAAAATTGCCTATACCGGTAGCCAGAACCTCGTTGATCCACGATATTTCAAGCAGGACGAAGGGGTTGGACAATGGATAGACATCATGGTTCGCGTTGAAGGGCCGGTGGTTGAAATCCTGACGGCATCCTTTCTCTATGACTGGGCACTGGAAACCGGACGGCCGCTGGAAGACCTTATTCTGGAGGCAAAGGTTGCTCCGATTCCAAACAGAGGAGAAATACCGGTGCAACTGGCGCCATCAGGCCCCGGATATACTGAGGGCACTATACACAATGTCCTATTGACAACCATTTATGCCGCTCGCAGGGAACTGATTCTGACAACCCCTTACTTTGTGCCCGACAACGCCATTCTTGCCGCTCTTAAATCCGCTGCCCAACGTGGGGTGAGCGTCACCATCATCGTTCCGGAAAATAATGATTCCCGGCTTGTTCATTATGCCAGTCGGGCCAGATATGGCGAGCTTATCGCGGCAGGGGTGAAGATCGTGGCATTTGAAGGTGGACTGATGCATGCAAAAACCATTACCGTTGACAATGATTTCTGCCTGATAGGCTCGGTCAATCTGGATATGCGCAGTTTCTGGCTGAACTTCGAAATGACCCTGTTTATCTATAACCAAAAATTTACATCCCGGCTTCGACTCCTGCAGGAGGAATATCTGCTTTCCTCAAGGCCGCTCAATGAAGTCGTGTTCAAAAAACGCTCCTTTAAGGAGCGCTTCCTTGAAAATATGGCCCTATTGGTCGGCCCGCTCCTGTAGAGCATTACATCGATGCCATGAACATACTTCTTCTCAGTGATATTCACGGAAATTATCCGGCTCTGGCGGCTATAGCGGAAAAACTGCCACCGGAGAAATTTGCTTGTATTATCAACTGCGGCGACTCAACCGTGTATGCCCCCTTTCCCAACCAGGTGCTCCATTGGCTGCAGGAACATGATGCGATCTCCATCCTCGGTAATACGGACCGCAAGGTCATTAAACTGCTGAAGGGAAAATCGTTTAAAAAGCCATCCATGCCTGAAAAGAGAATTATGTATACCAAAACGGCTGAGGCCCTGAACAGGACAAACAAAAAATATCTCCTGCAGTTGCCCAAAAAAAGGATCCTCCACATCCGAAAAAGGACCGTCGGGATTTTCCACGGCAGCCCCGAGCATGCCAACGAATTCCTCTTTCCCACAACCCCTGAAAACCGTTTCCTGGAACTTGCCGATTGTTGCAATTGTAACATCGTTATTACAGGCCATTCCCACACGCCATACCATAAAAAAATAGCCGGTGTTGACTTTATTAATCCCGGCTCAACCGGACGCATGTTTGACGGCGACCCCAGCGCTTCCTGTGCCGTCCTTACACTGAAAAAAAAACGTATTGAGGTCCGACACTACAGAATATCCTATTGCATTGATGATGTTGTCCGGGAACTTGCCCGGCAACAGCTGCCTCCCATATATGGCCAAATGTATAAAAGAGGAAAAAAACTCAACTGACAACGGCCTACGTTGAGCGATTTTCATTTTGGCACAAAATACAAGGAATCGATATAAATAATTCGTAACAGATAAGCGTAGACTTCGAACAATGAAAATAGCCCGTAACGGCATCACTTCGTGGGCTATTTTCAGATAAATAATTGCCTGATATCTAAATTAGGTTTATATCATTGATTGATAGACCAATCAAATTTGCTTTAAAGAAAAAAATCCGTTCGTTTTTTATCTTCCCGGGGCGCCGACAAGAAGCCCCCGCAACATCCAGCACAAGGAATCGCTATGGCAGACAACAAAAAAAAGGCCGCTAAGCAGAAAGGAAAGAAAAAACCCGCAAAGGCCTGCCCGGTCAAGGTAAAACTCCTGGAAGGAACGGCTCTGAAAAACAAGGATAAAAAGGAGAGCAAGACGCGGTGCCCGGTCTGGGTCAAGGTTGCCCATCTTGAATATGAGCAGGAGCTGAAAAAGCTGCAAATTGAGCTGATGAAGCTGCAAAAACACATGAAGGCCAACGGCATGCGGATTCTTGCCATTTTTGAAGGGCGTGATGCCGCCGGCAAAGGCGGGACAATCAAGCGCATCACTGCCTTTCTCAATCCACGCAACACAAAGGTCGTCGCCCTTGCCGCCCCCAACGACAAAGAGGTGACCCAGTGGTATTTTCAACGATATGTTCCGCACCTGCCTGCGGCCGGAGAACTGGTCTTGTTTGATCGCTCCTGGTACAACCGGGCCATGGTGGAGCCGGTGATGGGATTCTGCACCGATGAGCAGCATAAACGCTTCTTAAAAGACGTGCCTCTGTTTGAAGAAATGCTGATCAAGGACGGCATCAAGCTGTTCAAGTTCTATTTTTCCGTTTCCAAAGATGAACAGGCACGACGATTTGAGGCCAGAAAAACCGATCCCCTGAAACAGTATAAGCTCTCCCCCGTGGATAATCTTGCGCAGAAATACTGGGACAAGTACAGTGTCAAAAAATTTCAGATGCTCAATGAATCCAACAGAACACTTACCCCCTGGACCATCATCCGCTCGGATGTGAAAAAACTGGCCCGCATCAACTGTATTAAACATATTCTCAGCAATGTCGAATATCCCGACAAACTTCCGGCCAAAAACCTGGCAACCAATCCGGAAATAGTCATCTCCGGAATTGATGAAATCAAGCACATGGAAAAACATCTTTTTCAGCCCAAAATTCTGCGGGGATAACCCAGGAACCACGAATCACTTCTTGTTCAGGGGGCGGGTCCGGCCGGGGCTCCGTCCCTGCGATTATTCCATAAATATAGCGCTTTTATAGGTCCTATCTATGACCGCCTGATAAAGACGGCTCAAGCTTTTCCAAGACCTCATCATCCAGCGAACGGAAGTGAATATCGGCCTGGGGAAAGGGAATTTCGATACCGGCGCTTGAAAATTCCGATTCTATATCCTGATTGAGTTCACTGAGAACCAATCGACGATCAGTAAATTCGGCAATCCAGACCCGCAGTTCAAAATCAAGAGAACTGTCCCCGAAAGCAAGGAACAAGGCCTTGGACTTTGGCTGATTCAGGACCATAGGATTATTTTCCGCACAGCCCTGCAAAATTTCAAGGACCTTTGCGATGTCGGTGCCGTAAGCAACCCCCACGGGAACCTTGACCCGGATATGCCTGTCGGCAAGCGTCCAGTTGGTGACTTGACCGGTAATGAGATCAGAGTTGGGAATAACAATATCCGCATTGTCAAACGTTCGCACCACCGTGGCTCGCAGGCCAAGCTTTTTCACCTCACCCATATCGTTTCCAACCTGAATCATATCGCCGACCTTGAGCGGCCGCTCAAAGAGCAGAATGAGACCACTGGCAAAATTATTGACTATCGCCTGTAGGCCAAAGCCGATACCAACACCCAAGGCCCCGCCCAGGATGGCCAGTTTATTGAGCTGAACGCCCAGAACCCTCAATAAAACGAGAAATCCAACCACCATTACGGCATAATGCACAAGACGGGTAATGGAAAGCTGAACACCGATTTCAGCGCCGTAGCGCGGCAGCACCTCCTGAAGAAGCATGGCCTGCAGCATTCTCGACAGAACAATGGAACCATAGACGACCAGGAGCACCATCAAAACGTAACCCGGAGTTATATGAAAGCCGCCCAGGGAAAATTTTACATTGGCAAGACTGGCTGCTGCATCATAAATAGTCGGATAAACCTGCCAATTGACCAGAGAAATAAGAAAAAACAAAACAAGATAAAACAAAGACAAAGCAGGGACACATTGTCTTGCCAGAATAGTGGAATTTTTTTTCAAAATCCCAAGCGGTACCTGATAAAAAAACAACTCCAGCAACCCCTGGGTAAAGAGGAACAGAAACCTGAAATCCAGGGCCGCGATCACGCTGTACAGAAAAGATCTAAACAGATACAAGGCAATGCTGCCGTAGCCCATACCTTCAGCCACAACAATGGCAAGACTGAAAAGACCGGCCAAATGCAGGAGCAGAAGATTAATGCCGGAGAGTTTTCCACAGTACCGAAAAACAATATTAAGATACCAGAGTACGCCGAAAAAACTAATTATACATATATAGACATGAATGAGCACCGTGGGGACATGAAAAATTTTCAGCAAGTGGGTGAGAATCAGAATGGAGGCCATGGGGAGAAGAAGGTAGCGCCGCAGCCAGTCGTCCACAAGAATACCGGACAACCGTATTATCATGGCAATGGTTATAACAGAGAGCAATCCTTCAACATATGTCGTCAGATGATGGGTTGAAAAAACTGTCGTTGCCAACAGGAAGAGAGAGAGAAAAACAAATAGAGAAGTGGCGATCGGCCGACGGCTAAAAGAAAACCAGCGGTTCGAGGGTTCAACCAGTCGACCGCTGATAGAGATGCCCATGGCAAGCACAGCGATAAGGATAGAGCTGAAAAAAATAATCCAGGCATGGGTACGGACGGACCGTCCATAGAGCTGAACCACCTTTGGGATATTGTCCCAAATCAACAGGGCCGGTTCAAACCGAATCCGCCGGTAAAAACGTTGAGAAAAAATAGAAGGTGAGGTCTGTTCAAAATGCCCCCCCCCGGCATCGGCAATGAGATGATCCAGTTCGGTCTTCAGCTCATAGAGTTGAACATCCTTGGAGGAAAGTTGCCTGCTCAGTTCAACAAGATCGGCCAGGCGGGTCTGCAGCTGTTTTAAGGCCCCATCAACGGTAGTAAATAGATCTTCTTTTCTGACAAGAATCAGCTGGTCGCTTGTATTGTGCTTTTCCTGCTTGCGCCACTGTTCAAGGAGCGTTTTTTCATCCAGCCAGGATTTTTGTTCAACGCTGAGCAACTGGAGAGATTTATTAACTCGGGCCTGCAGCTTTTCCAGTCGGCGACTGGTGATATCAAGCCCGGCGGCGATATTGGCCAGTTGGCTGTAATCAAGTGATGGATTGTTTTTTTCCCGTTGGATCCGCCAGGAAAAATCGGCTATTTCTTTCTCCAAGGCCGGCAATTGCTCGTGGAGCGTCTTTACATCAACGACTTTCTCAAACAATTGTTGCAGATCAATAAGCTGCTTGGGCAACTGATTGATATGTGAATTTATATCAACAAGAGTCGGGGCAACCGTTTTTTGAGTATCGGCAGGGGATGCCTCTTTGTCTCCGGCAGACGTTCCCGTCGCCCGCACAGGGACAAGGGCACCAAAAGCCACGGTCTGCAGAAAAAGAAAAACGAAGAAAAAAAGCAGCAGACCTGTCGACCTTTTTTTCTTCATCATTACTGTGGATTGTCAGCTGATTTTCCCACAACATTTCTTATATTTTTTGCCGGACCCGCAGGGACAGGGTGCATTGCGACCGACCTTTTCCTGGCTGCGCCTGATAGGTTTTCGGGCAGCTTCGCTGTCACCGTCTCCCGATGCGCGTCTGGCCATTTCCAATTCACGTTCATTTTCCTTGCGCCGTTCCGCCTCCAACCGTTCCAACTCATCATCCCGTACAAGCTGAATTCTCAACAGGGTGCCGACCGTCTGTTCTTTGACCGATTCGATCATATTCATGAACAGATCAAAGCCCTCTTTCTTATATTCATCAAGAGGGTTTTTCTGTCCATACCCACGCAGGCCGATTCCCTCTTTCAAATGATCCATGTTGAGCAGATGCTCCTTCCAGAGGGTATCCACCATCTGGAGCAGAATCATTCGTTCAAGATGTCGCATCTGTTCAATGCCGTTCTGTTCTTCCTGCCGTTTGTATTTTGCTTCAACTTCGGACTCAAATTTCTCAAGCAGGGTCTTGCGGTCCAGATCGGTGCGCTCGGTCTTATTCCAGGCAAGATCAATATTGAACAACTCCGACACACGGTTAAAGAACCATTCCCAATCCCAGTCTTCAGATGGTGTCTTGTCATCGATAACCCTCTGCACGACCTCATCCACCAGATCGCCTATCATATCCTCTATGATCGGCTTGATATTCTCTCCCTGCAGCACTTCACGTCGCTGGGAATAGATCACCTCACGCTGCTTATTCATAACATCGTCATATTCAAGCAGATGCTTACGAATATCAAAGTTATGCCCTTCCACCTTGCGCTGGGCATTCTCTATGGCCTTGGAAATCATGGAATGTTCAATGGGTTCATCCTCTTCCATGCCTAGCTTATCCATGATGCCGGATAGGCGGCCGGACCCGAAAATACGCAGGAGATCGTCTTCCAGGGACAGAAAGAATCTGGAAGAACCCGGGTCACCCTGACGGCCGGACCGACCGCGCAATTGGTTGTCAATACGACGACTCTCGTGCCTACTCGTACCCAAAATATGCAGTCCTCCGGCCTCGCATACGCCTTCCCCGAGTTTGATATCCGTTCCCCGACCGGCCATATTAGTGGCAATGGTGACCTTGCCTTTTTGGCCTGCGTCGGCAATAATTTCCGCCTCACGCTCATGCTGTTTGGCGTTGAGGACCTCATGAGGAATTTTTTCCTTTATCAACATCTTGGCAATTTTCTCCGAGACGTCGATGGAAATGGTGCCTACCAGAATCGGCTGCCCCTTGGCATGCAATTCTTTAATTTCCTGGACGATATTGCGATACTTCGCCTTTTCGTTCTTGTAAATGACATCGGGATAATCAATACGGATCATTTCCCGATGTGTCGGAATAACGACGACATCAAGATCGTAGATTTTTTTAAACTCAGGCGCTTCAGTATCCGCCGTACCGGTCATGCCGGCAAGTTTATCGTACATGCGAAAATAATTCTGAAAAGTAATCGAGGCCAGGGTTTGATTTTCCTTTTCAACCTTCACCCCCTCTTTGGCCTCCAACGCCTGATGTAATCCGTCGGAATACCGACGGCCTTCCATGGTTCGGCCGGTGAACTCATCAACAATGACCACCTGACCATTCTTGACAATGTAATCCACATCTCTTTGAAAAAGGACATGGGCCTTCAGGGCCTGATTGACATGATGGAGGAAGTTGATATTGGCCGGATCATAGAGATTATCGACCTTCAACAGTTCTTCAGCAAGCATCACCCCTTCATCGGTGAGCATGGCCTGTCGGTCTTTTTCCTCCTTGGTATAATGCTCTTCTTCCTTGAAATGTTTCATGATCCGGTCCACTTTGATATACATATCCGTGGACATTTCAGCCGGTCCTGAAATAATAAGCGGTGTCCTGGCTTCATCAATGAGAATGGAATCGACCTCATCAACAATGGCATAATTGAAACCGCGCTGGCAGAAATCCGCCAAGTCAAACTTCATGTTATCCCGGAGATAATCAAAACCGAATTCATTATTCGTTCCATAGGTCACATCTGCGGCATAAGCTTCCCGGCGGGCGTCATCGTCCATATCGTGAACAATGGAACCCGTTGTAAGGCCTAGAAAACGATAAACCTGACCCATCCACTCCATATCACGGCTGGCCAGATAATCATTGACGGTAACCACATGCACCCCTTTACCGGACAGGGCATTGAGGTAGACCGGGGCCGTTGACATCAGGGTTTTTCCTTCACCGGTTTTCATCTCCGCGATTATGCCCTGATGCAGAACGATTCCACCGATAAGCTGCACATCGTAATGACGCTCGCCAAGCACCCTTTTTGCCGCTTCTCGCACCACGGCAAAGGCCTCGGGCAAAAGATCGTCCAGAGACTCGCCCTGGACGATTCTTTCACGAAATTCCGCCGTTTTTCCGGCAAGTTCCTGATCAGAGAGCGGCGCAACTGATGGTTCCTGGTCATTAATCCTGGCCACAATCTGCCGCATCTGTTTTACCGTTCGATCATTCTTACTGCCGAAAACCTTGGTTAAAGCCTTACCTATCATCGCTTATCTCTCCAACAACAGGGGGGGTATCCCTGATTTGTCAAACTTTTCAAAAATATCATCCTTTTTCCGTGAATTATTTTCTTTTCGTGAAATCCAGATGAGTGATTCTTCATCACAATCAGGAAACTTAGGACAATGAAGACAATCACTCCATATCTTGTGGGGCAATTCCCGCTTATCAATATCAACAAAATCGAGTTTTCTAAAAAAACCTGCCTGGTAGGTCAAAACAAAAACCCGGCTTATCTCCAGGCTGTCCGCCTCATCCAGACAGGAACGAACAAGTCGAGCGCCGATACCCTGCCCCTGCATCTTGCCGGCAACGGCCAGTGAACGAATTTCCGCCAAATTATCCCAGCTTATACGCAAGGCGCATACCCCCTGGACACCATCCTCATCATAGACGATAAAATCTCGCAGCTGATCATACAGGGAGCTGATGGAACGGGGTAGAAGCAGCCCCTGGTCCGCAAAGCCCTGTAAAAGTGTATGGATCCGGCGAACATCACCCATGTGGGCCGGACGTAACCGTCCTTTTTTTGCTAAATTTTCGGTATTCACAGGCAACCGGAACTCGCCGGAAAGAATGTATTCTTGTTCTGCATAGCTATCAAATTACACGATCGACGTGATATGACGGGGACCGGCACAGGTAGATTTTAACTCGGAAAAGCGTAACCACTCACGGGGCATGCATTGTAATGTTTCACATCAACTGACTCAGGCAAATATATCGATCATTTAAATATAGCAATTTAGTTTAAATCCTTGAGGTATTCGCCAAAATCACATCGTCATCGGGACCAGGTAAATACTATTTTTGTGCTATTTGTTTATATGATTTTACAGGGATATCTCTACATGCATTTTCAATTTGAAATGCAATAGTTTGTATTTGTTTATCTGTTATTATTCGTTTTCCTTTAGCCAACAAAACAGAATTTTTTCCGTTAATCGTTAGCATGTCTGACTTTGCTGTTCGTGAAATATACCAACCTGGTATTGCTATTACCGATCTAACATTAATTTGCTCACCTGTAGATTGGTGTATCCATTTTGTTAACCAGTTAGCTTGGTTGATGGCTTGCTCAATCGGTTTTTTTTCAGTCCAATCAGGAAAAATCAACTTTTTCCCGTCGAAATTAACCATCCAATTATTATTCTCACTTTTTACTGACTTTGACCTGCCTTTTGTTTCTACAGCAAATACTCCTGTAGGTCCAATTGCTATATGATCAATATTAAAATTATTTGCTTGAAAATCATGATAAACTTTAAATCCATATACCAACAGATTATTTAAATCTTGCCCTATTGCCACCTCACATTCACGTCCTAATCGTAGTATGTTTCTTTTATTTAATAATTTATATACCGATAAACATAGATACGAAGTGCTTGCAATAATTAATAAACAGAAAAATATTACAAGAAATATTGATATTTTTTGTTGATGAGGGAAAAAATTAGAAATAGCCAATGAATACACTAAAATTGGTATAACAGGCAGAATAAACAAATTAAATACAATATCATCAGTGACATCATTTATTTTTTCGTGTAAATACTCTCCTGGACCACGAAGCAAATCAATATTTAGCGGAGATTTCCTATTTTTAATTCTTTTATTGTAAAACTTAAGAACAATCCAAGCTGGAAGTATCCCAAAAATAATAAAAATCAACAAAGGGATTATTTGAACAATTAATTTCATAAAATTATCATTATTCTTTTTAGTACAACCTCGTCCTATGCCGATATTGCAACAAATTACATGACCGCAGATAAATGGAAAATTCAAGTAATTCCGCCACAAGCCAGCCTGGTTCTGTGCCGATGCAATCCAGCGTGAGCAGTTATGGAACAGCATCAACTACCCACTGGTACTCCTGATTATTCTACTCCAGCAGAAGAGACGGGTCAAGAAAGATGCCAACCGGGGAGAATAGCAAACATTCTTTAAAGGGAAAAACCAATAAAAGATTAACGGCCAACAGCCTTTTTGATGGACCGGGGATGAATGACCCCACCGGTACCGATGCCGTGCTTGACTTTCTTTTGTCCTTTGACCACAGGCGGCCGGCAGTTGCCGGCAGTTGGCAACAAAATGGTCTGCCCTGCCCAGATGCCGAGCAGAAACATCCAGAGAAACAGACAAAAAAACACTACGCCTATTCCGGCTATTTCT
>WGCP01000031.1 GCA_015493715.1 Desulfobulbaceae bacterium | reverse complement strand
GGCCGGCCCGCCATGACGCCTCCTCTTCCCTTGATCCTTCCTATCCGCCGATGGGGCAGCGGTTTCGCTTGAAAGCGGATGTGGATATTTCCGGTTTTTCTCCCCTGGTCAGGGTGCTTGCCCAGGCCATGAAAACCTATGGCCTGATCCTGGCGGACAACGGCTCCAACTGGTATCTCTCCGGGGTTCCCGATGATCGCTGGGACAATGACATGCTGCGCCAGCTCGGAACTCTCAAGGGCAGTGATTTCGAGGCCGTTGACGTCTCTTCACTGATGGAAAATTCCGATTCCGGCAAGGTGAAATCCGCTCCTGCCCCGGTTGTCGGCAAACCCATGCCCCAGCTTCACCTCTTGTTGCGGCGGGATTGAACGCCCAGGCTGCACGGTTCTTCGTCGGGCCCCTCTTTTTTTATCGAAAAAAAATCGAATCATCCTTGATCAATAGCCTGGCCGGTCTTACAGAAAAGAAGAGAGAGCAATAAGTTTTGCGGAAAAAACCCACGTCAATGGAGGAAAAGATTATGACCGGCAAAAACGAATCGTCCACCGGGGATCTGGGTATTCTGATACGCCCTTACCTGCCCCAGGTCAAGCGCTACGTGGCCAACAGGCTGCGCATGGCCGTCATTGACGGCATCCTTACACCGGGTAAATATCGAATTGAGGATATTACTGATGAAGTCTATATCAGGCTCAAGGAAGAGTTTGACAAAGGGAAAATCCCCCCGGACCGGGTAAAGCCGATGATGTTTATGCTCGCTGATCGGCAGCTTGAGGAGGTCCTTGCCGAGGAATATGTGCACGGGCAAGACGTTTCCGTTGAGGAGATTGTGGCTGGGGAGATGAAAAGCCTGGAAGAAAAATACGTGGCAGAAGCCGATGGTGATCTGGTGCTCTACGAGGAACTCGATGATATCTCCTACCAGCATGATCAGGAACAGAAAACCATTTACCTGCTGGAACCGGGATTTGAGTCGGATTTGATTGCCGCCCTTGATCTGGAAAGAAGCCGTGCCGAAACGGATAGTGGCCGCAAGATCCTGGCCGGAGTCTACCAGCGTCTCCCCTCATTAACCGGTATCATTATTGATCTTCATGTCGCCGGCGGTTTAAGTGCCGTTGAAATTGCTGAGATTCGGAACATGGATGCTCGTGATGTTGACAGGATCATCCGCCGGGTTAAGGTCCACTTCGCAGCCGCCCTGAAAAGATAAAAACGGTGGCCCTAACCCCCATAGGCTGCGAACCGAATGGTGCAGCCTTTCCTCCTTTTTTCATAGCCTATCCTGAACAGAAGGTGTCGGATTTTCTTCGGCACCTTTTTTTGTCGTTTTCTTGTCCCGGGGAAACGACAAATTTCGTTGCATCGGAATGTTTTTTGCATTCAATTTCGTTATTGGGATTTTTCGTTTGCCGATCTTCAGCCGGTATATTGAAACCATCCTTAAGCAATAAGGCCACCTTGAAAAATTGTCTTTTCGTCTGATCTCTGCGTCACAGAAAAATGAAAAATGCTCACATATGTTCAATATGCTGCGCTTTTTAATTTTCCTGTTCCTTAACCTCGAACGAAAATTCTAATTTTTCAAGGCACCCATTAAACGCATGGATTGCCGGTATCATTTGTCATGAACTTCACAGGAGGGCTGCATTGGACAGCGATAAATTTATGATTGGAATCACTTCCGGAGCAGTGCGGCGAAGAACTTCATATTGGTCTGGAGAGTATTCTATTTTGTCACGTTTTATGGCAATTTTACTTATCGTTGGTATTTTTGGTGGTGCTCGGTTGTCGCATGCAGCAGACAGGAATATTCTCACCCTTCGAGCCGTTAATCTCCTATTGCTCGGGGATAGTACAACCTGCAATATGAACTATGATGCCGATGGTCCCAAATTTGACCTTGCGTATCGAGGACTGTATTATTATCGACCTGACATGTCGCCATCCGGCTACAAATTACGCCAGTTGAGCGATGCACAATTTAACAGCCTGTCCATGGACGATAAGCGTAAGGTTGCCGATAAGCTTCTTACAACGCTGTTCTTTGGCTATCCCGCTCCGGTTTTACAGCAAAAAATTACCTCAAGTCATTTCCTCTGTTCGGTTCGGCATGATCTTGCAGAGGAAAAAAACAATATGCCCCAGGTGGAAGCGGAAATCACAAACGAGAGCCGCTATTACAGGGATGACAACAACTGGCGTCCCTATGAGGTCTTTGATATTCTGGCCCGATTTTATGCCATGAAGTATCTGGACAAACATTATCTCCATAACTGGATGGCCTATATCCTGACCCAGACCATCATGTTTTCTC
>WGCP01000030.1 GCA_015493715.1 Desulfobulbaceae bacterium | reverse complement strand
GGTCACCTCGGCTCGGAGTCTATCCGAGCATCTGGATAAGGCCCTGGCGGCATTGGATGCGGAGGACAATGAACTGTTACGCGAGGCGGCGCACGGACTCAAGGGCAATCTGCTCAACTTAGGTCTGTCGGCACATGCGCAGACAGCGGCAATGATTGAACAGCGGTCCGGCGCCGGCGAGGAGACCCGTTCCTGCCGCCGCCCGCTCATTTCCCTGCAGGCCGCCCTGACGGAGCTGACGGGATGAAACGGAACATCTAAATCGCTCAACTTGAGCGACCAGACACAACCCGCTCTGCCTGAATAATCACAAAATTATTCGTAAGTCGTCACGGGCACCCCGCTTTCGGAGTCTCCCTGCGGTCGCTTACCTGCACGGTCTCGATCGCCCGCATAGAGGGGGCTATAGCGAACAATCGCGCCTGCACAAAATCGGGGCATCCGTGCCAACTTACAATCCTTGGTAAAATGAAAGCGGATGGTTACATGCCCTGTGACCAGTTACAATTATTCAAACTCTAATATGACCTGGTCCACATTCAGACTGTCACCACGATTACAGCACACCTTGCCGATGACACCATCCACGGAGGCCCGGAGCACATTTTCCATCTTCATCGCCTCAATGACGGCCAGTTCCTGCCCAGCTTTGACTATGTGGCCTTCCTCTACCCGCAGCTGAACCAGCAACCCGGGCATGGGTGCCAGCAATACCTTTTCCCGGTCATCCACTCTTTTTTTCGGCATAAGAAGGTGCAGCTCGGCGGTCTGCGGAGTCAGAACCAAAGCTTTTGTTGTTTTCCCTCTATGAATTATCCGGTAGCCAAGGCCATCCCGAGCCACCTGGAAGGCAAGTCGGCTATCGCCTATCGTTGCCCGCAAAATATCCTGGCAAAACGACCAGTCCGTCTGAACACAGTACTGCTGATCCTGACAATCCACCCGATACCCGCAATCCGCCCGATACGGCTTTACCGTCACTTTGTACTGCTGCTTTTCAGCAACTACCACCCAGTCATCCAGTACCCGGCGTTCATGGCCGGGCAGTTGGCCGCTGATCCGGGCGGCCCTGTCCATATATAATCGGTGCACAATCGCGGCAATGACAATGGGCAGGTTCGGATCAGCTGTTGCGACATCCTCATTCCGAAATCCCTGTGGAAATTCTTCATCGATAAAGCCGGTGTGCAATGCTCCCTGCCTGAACCTGGGATGCGCCATCAGAGCGCCGAGGAAACCCACATTATGGCGAACGCCGTCGATCACATATTCATCCAGCGCTTCCTGCATGAGGCTGATTGCCTCTTCCCTGTCGCGACCGCAGGTGATGAGCTTGGCGATCATCGGGTCGTAGTACATGGAGATTTCTCCCCCTTCAAAGACTCCGGTGTCCACCCGAATTTTACCGGGATCATTCTCCGGCGGTTGGTAACGGACAAGTCGACCGATGGAGGGGAGAAAGGTGCGCAAAGGATCTTCGGCATAAATGCGGCTTTCCACGGCCCAGCCACTCAGTTTGACATCCTCCTGGGTTAGAGGAAGAGACTCACCGGCCGCAACTTTCAACATGAGTTCTACCAGATCCAGCCCGGTCACCATTTCCGTGACCGGATGCTCAACCTGCAGCCGGGTATTCATCTCCAGGAAAAAAAATTCTTTGTCCTGGGTGGCAATAAACTCAACGGTCCCGGCCGAGCAGTAATTGACCGCCCCGGCCAGTCTGACCGCCTGCTCCCCCATGGCCCTGCGGGTTTTTTCATCAAGCAGGGGAGAAGGCGCCTCTTCAATGATTTTCTGGTGGCGCCTTTGCAGAGAGCATTCGCGTTCACCAAGATAGATCACATTGCCATGGGTATCGGCCATAATCTGGATCTCAACATGGCGAGGCCGGTCAATATATTTTTCAATCAGCATCCGATCATCGCCAAAACTTGAACGAGCTTCGCTGGCTGCCCGCTCAAAGCCCCGACGACACTCTTCTTCATTACGGGCGATGCGCATGCCCTTGCCGCCGCCGCCCGCTGTGGCCTTAAGCATAACCGGATAACCAATTTCAGCCGCCACCCGGACGGCATGGT
>WGCP01000029.1 GCA_015493715.1 Desulfobulbaceae bacterium | reverse complement strand
TGAATATTACCGTTTTGTCTGTCACTGCTGTGAACAGGGTCGGCCAGAGGAATTGATTGATCTCATACCGTTTAATATTCTTGTTGATCAGGCCGGGAAATGGCATTTTTTTGATCAGGAATGGCGGCTGGCCAAGCCCGTTACTCCTCATTTTATATTTTTTCGTGGTATTTTTTATTTTTTTCTTGAGAATCGTGATCTTTTCAAATCGCTTTGCTCCCGGATCGGTTTAGTAACAGGGGATGATTTTCTTTTCTATGTTCTCGAACGTGTTTTGTACAGCTCGGAGTTTGATCTAAAGGAGTTTGTTGCCCTCGAGGAGGAAATACAGGCAGCCATAAGCGGGAGGTCCGCCTCCGGTCCCTTTCGGGAGGCGCTTGCCGCCGGTTTTGAGGCCGTCGATGACGGTTACCCGCCGGAAAACAGTGTCGGTCTGGCCTGGCAGGGATGTGAGCGTCCTTTATTACCGCAGAACATGGTTCCTGTGGATGGCGGTCAGCGATTGCAGTTTGACCTGCCAGTCACTTTCCTGAAATCACCATTTTTTCAGATTCGCCTCAATCTGCCCAAGCCATGGCATGACAGGGTCTTTGTTTTAGAGGATTTTTCGCTTTGGCTCGTTAGTGATGATGCAACAACATCTGCTCTTTTTCCGGTGGATCAGGATAGAGTATTACCCCCATTGATGAATCTGACCGCTCTTGTCGCCGTGGAAGAGTCTGCTGCCGAGCCGGCCTTTATGGTTGTGGACGGCCCTGTACAGGTGTTTCATCTCGAATCAGTCTGGCATGACAGCAAGGAAATTACCCTGGAGGAGACGAGGGTGTGTTGTTCCTTTTCTCTCCGATTTACCGGGGAAAAGGGGACGGAGCTGCGTCTGCGTACCCTGACAGAGGAGCATCAACGGCTTGAAAGCGCGTTGTATGAGAAAAAAATCCGGTTGGCTGCAATGGAACAGTCACGGCTCTGGAAAGGCGTGACGCTGGTCAGGGAGCTTAAACAATACCTGCTCGCCTTTGTACGGCCAAAAAAGAACACCAGAATTATGGATACTCAGTCTCCGGAAAGTGGAGACAGGCCGATGATTTCCGTTCTTCTGGTCACTCGTGACCTTGATCCCGGAGAACTCAATGATACCCTTGCGTCACTTCTGGCACAAAGCGGGCCGTCCTGGGAGTTGATCGTCCTTGATGACGGTTCAACCAACGGAGCTACCCTGGCAGCCTTGAAACGGGTAAAGGACCCTCGGGTAAGAGTTCATTTTCTCAAGAAAAAACGGGGCATCCCGGCTGCGCTCAATGAAGGTGTTCGTATTGCACGGGGACAGTGGCTGACCTTCCTGGGCCAGTTCGATCGTTTTCATCCCGATACCCTTGCCCGGGCCGCTGGGTATCTCACCGATGAAAACGTGGATGCAATTTTTTTTGATGAAGAGATCATTGATCGAAATTGTACGGTGATACATACCCGGTACCGACAGGATTTTGGCCCTGACTATGACGGGCAGGAAGACCCCCTCGGTCCCTCACTCTTTATACGTCGGGAACTTGTCCGCAGGCTTGGCGGGTTCAATTCCGAGGTGGAAGGCGTGCATCTCTTTGATCTTGCCATGCGGGCCCTGGCGAGTGGGGCGGTGATTCGTCATGGCAGCGAGACCCTGTACCGGTTACGATGGTTCGAGGAACCCGAGGCCGGCGAACAGGCCCGGCTGAAGAGTTGCATCAGGCAGGTAGTGTCCGGGAGTAAAGAAGGATAAGGATGAATTAAGTTGCATATTATTATCTCGTTCAGTACTATTATTTTACAGTGATTTTGGGCTATTTGGTACTAAACAGGAACTTTAGGAACAGATCATTTTCATCTTTTGTTGTGCCGTTAAGGCATGCCGGTTTATCAATCATTTCACGGGAATGAAAAAATTTACAAAAAAACTGTCCTCGGTAAGCTACAGGCGTTTTGTTCAGGTCTTTTTCGCTGATGTTCGTATGAGATACGCTTTGGTTGCAGGACTTCTGCTGGCGAATGTATTATGTCTGACAACGGTTGCCAGCGCCTATGAGGTTGTTTTAGGATTGGGTTCCACCGCCGGTGAGGCGGCAACGGCGGCCATGGGCGATCGCAGCAAGTGGCCAACCGTCGCCGACAACACCTGGGGTGTTCTGGCAAATTATTATCCCATTGCCCTGTTACCGAAAGATCAACGGGCAGCTGTACTGGCCAACCCAAGCAGGAAGC
>WGCP01000028.1 GCA_015493715.1 Desulfobulbaceae bacterium | reverse complement strand
CTGTTAAAAATGGTATCCTGCCGACTCCGTTCACTGAACAGAAAATCAAAGCCGATGACTTTGGCCTGCCGGAGCCTGTCCAGGAGAGCGGCATGATATTTTCTGGGAAACGGCCAGGGCCCCAATGCTGCCAGGCTGTCATCATCAACGCCGATAATGATGATATCCTGGCTGGGTTGTATGGGGCCGCGCAGGGCAAACAGTTCGTCCAGGGTCTTGTTTGAAAGCGATGCAACAATGCCGGTAACCGATAACAGACCCAAGAGGAGGACGGCTGTAAGAAGAGTGGTCAGACGGTTCAACACGCTTTCTATGGCCTTTATTAAAGAGGCATTATACGCTCAATTCAGGTTAAAGAATGATTGCCAGGGCAATAAAGCCAAGCACGGCTATCCCGTGCGGTAACCATGAAGACTTGGCTTCAACGGTCATGACCTGGGGAGGCGTCCAGGGGCTTTTCAGACCGTCTTTTGTTATCGAGCGGATGCGGACAAAATATTTTCCGTTAACCAGTTGAAAATTGATCGTATATGAGGGCTTTTTCAGGTTGTCATCTTCAGTGATGAGATCTGTACAGGCCTTGTCCGTGGCTATCTGAATCATATAGCCTGCCGTGTCGGCCATGGCCGGCCAGCGTAGCGTGATCCCTTCGTCCTCGCCCTGGGACGAGGTGTTCAGGCTGCCGAGTTTCGGCTGCGCCATTACCTCCCAGGCAATGGGGGCGGAAAAGAGGGTGTGAAAACCGTCACCAGTGACCAATTGTACGCGGAAGAAATAGTTGCCGGGTTTGAGGGCAGGGGTGGTGTAGGAATCTTTTGTGGTCTGCTGCTTGTCAATCAGGTGGGTAAAATTGGGATCCGTTGCCAGTTGGAGGCTGTAATGGTCAGCCTGATCAGATTGCAGCCAGCGAACTTTGACCGTCGATTTGAAAAATTTGTGGTTATTTTTAGGGCTGGAAATAATGGGCGCCCCGGGATTCGTCCGGATGTGCAGGACAGCGGGACCCGCGGGAAGACTTTCAAATCCCTGTTGATCCGTTCCTGTAAAAAAGAGAAAATAACTGCCATCGGCCAAGGAGGAGAGAGAAAAATTCTCACCCGGCGGGGTGGATTGTTCAGCCAGGGTGTTCAGGCCTTTCGCGTCCGATGAGATCCTTATGTGCATGGAACGGATATTTTTTTGTCGGGGAGCGGCAATAATAACCGGCAGTGTACGATAGATATCCTGCAACTTGGGCAATTTCGGCCTTGACGGCAGGGCATGCGGTGGTGCCGGCGGCTTCCCTTTTTTCACTTTGGATCCCTGGCCCTTGGCGATCATAACTTCTTTCCCGGACGCGCTGAGGGATACCCGGCCCTTGAGAGTTTCTACAATATTTGTTTCCTCATCTTCCACCTTCAGGCGAAACTCGGTGCCCCGTATGCCCGTGATCGCCATGGGGGTTCTTGTCCTGAAGTGTTCGTTGGCCTTCAGTTTTCTCTCAATGAAGTTGGTCATTCTTCCACGATCCAGAAAAAATTCCGCTTGCAGGTTATTGTCGGCAAGCCGCATCAGGTAGACCAGCAGCATTTTTGACTCGGGCCCTATACGGGAATGTTTGTTGTCGGGATATATGAGATGTACGTACTCATCGTCCCGGGTGATAATCGTCTGGCCGGGCAGGACAATATCTCCCTTGTGAAGTCGCAGAGTCTTCTTTTGTCCGGTCACAAGCAGTGGTGCGCCTTTGATCGAGATGACCTTGGCTGATACCTTTTTCGTACGCAGGATGGATAACGGCACCTGTAAAGTGGAGTCGGCGTAGATGATATACGGTGATGAAAGTTTGTTGATACCGGCAATGGCCTTCCAGTCCGACGGATTGGTGCAGTACTGTCGGGCAATTCGGATCAAATTAGTCCCCCTTTGCACATGCAGAGGAACCAAGGTCTCTGCCTCGGCCAACAGAGAAGTCGGGAGGAAGAGGAGAAAAAAGAACAGCAGGAAAAGAATGGTGGATACCGGTGACGGATATCCGGAGGTTTTTCGAGGGCGCATAGGGTTCTTTCCGGAGTAAAATAAAAAAATTAAAAAGTTGAAATATTATCAGTCAGTTTGTAGCCGATTCCTGGTACCGCCTGTAACTGCATGGTGGTTATGTCCCGGGACCTTAATTTTTTTCGTATGTTTGCGATATGCATCACCAGCGCTTTAGTCTGGGAATTCGGGTCATACCCAAGTATCTTTTCAAGGATGATCCCATGCGGAACCACCTGGTTGATATGTTCGGCCAGAAAATAGAGGATATTAAATTCCGTTTTCGTGAGCACAACCGTTGAGCCGTCACCCAGTGAAACTTCGCGTGCAAGCGGATCGATTGTCAATGGCGCGATGGTGATGGTGCGAGGACTATCAGTGGATTGCGCATTTCCTCTTCGCTGCAGGATGACCCGTACCCTGGCATATAATTCCCGCAGGCTGAAGGGTTTGGTAACATAATCATCGGCGCCGACATCAAAACCCTGGAGTTTTTCTTCAACTCGATTTTTTTCGGTGAGCAGGATAACCGGTATGGTGATGTTGTCACGGCGCAGCTTCTCCAGCAGCGTTAATCCGTCCATATAGGGAAGAATAACATCAAGAATAATAATATCCGGTTGAAATGAAGAGATCATTGCAAGACCCTTATTCCCATCCTCGGCAACGGCGGCTTTCATTCCCTGGGAGGAAAAGAAAAAGCGCAGCATTTCTGCAATACCGGCATCATCTTCGATGATCAGGATTTTGCTGGATTGTTGTTCAGGCATGATAGAGAAAGGCACGTCGTGTCTTCATTACTTTTGCGTGATGCATAATTACATCCGGATAGTACAATGGGCGCAATGGAATCAACCGGTCATAATTCCGGTCACTTAACATTACACTCTATCCGAGGGGCTTGCAAGATGTTTTACCCCTGGAATAAGGGGAAGGAAGAGAAGCTCTCCAGGAACGGGTGAGGAAAAGATGGAAGTTTATCGGGCTGCGCCGATCCCGGTCAGTATGGTGTAGCCGATGAGCCAGAGGGCCATGAACAGGAGCACGGGCTTGCGGTTTTTTCCCTGTCGGGGAAGAAAAAAAAGGGCGATTATCAAAGATGCGGGCACAATGACTCCCGCCCAAAGTGGAGGGAAATAACGCAACAGCTCCTGCAGTCCTAAGAAAAACCAGGGGCCGGCAATATGGGTAAGCCCGATTCGGTCGGGCTCCATGGGGGCGGTAAGCAGTATAGCCCCGGCAAATACGGCCAGGGTCAGGGGAACATGCAGGCGGAAAGAGGAACGGTATTTTTGCAGATGCGGCCAGACACAGAGACAACCTAAGGCCATGAGGCCTATAAGGTGGTTGGCATACACTTTAAGAATACCGTTTGCCGAGATATCAAAGAGAAGAGTGTTGAGTGGTTTGCCGATACCGGGAATGGAGAGGGCGATGTGCTCGGCAATGGCCCCTGCCGCCGCCCCGGTGGCATCACCGCGCAACACATAGCCGGTAAACAGAAGGAGAATGGTAACCGGAATGACGGCGCTTAGTCTGACCCATGCAATTCTGTCGGAGGTTTGCTCATTTTTGGCGATGACGGCAAGCAGGTGGCAGAGCAGCAGGAGAAAAAAGGCCTGGCTTGAATAATAGTGCAGCGCCCGCCAGAAAGCGCCATAGGGAACGACGAGTTCAAGGGAGGCTGTCGAGTAGAAGGGATCAGTCGGATTGTATTGAAGGGCAACAACAATTCCGGAGAGGATGGAGATGTAGAGGCAAATTAGAGAACGACCGCCCCATCGGGCGTGGGTGAATGCCCGTATGATTGTTCTTCCGGCCGGCGTCATTACAGGGTAACGACATAGTTTTTGATTGTGCCGTCGTTCTTTTTCCGGATCTCAACGGCAAGGGCGGGTAGATTACGTTTTGCCGGACCATGCAGGACCCTCCCCCGACGGGTAAACCGGCTTTGATGGCAGGGGCATTCAATGATCCGTTTGTCTTCTAAATAGGAGACTCGGCAGCCAAGATGGGTGCAGGTACGGGAAACGGCAAAAGGTTCAGCCTGATCGGTAAAGAGAATAAAGTCGCGTCCGGCATGATAGCCGGAAAGGGGAAGTGGAGCGGCAACGGTTACATAGCGGGGTTTAGGTGGAATTCTATAGCCCAAAAAACGTAGCAGGGGATAGATCAGGAAAAGAGAGGCGGCCGTGCCTGTCCACTTCAGACAGCGGTCAAGAAATTTTCGACGCTCTTTATGGATGTCGGGCTCGGTCGTTTTGGTCGGCATGATATTTTTTCTGTAAAGCCAGTCGGACATGGTCCGGGACCAGGCCGCTGATATCCCCATGATGCTTTGCCGCATCTTTAATAATGCTTGAGCTGATGTATATCCAGCGTAAACCGGTCATCAGGAAAACCGTGTCCACTTCCCGGGCAAGTTTTCTGTTCATCAGGGCCAGCTGAAATTCATAGTCAAAATCTGACACGGCCCGCAGTCCCCGAATAATGGCGCAGGCTTTCTGAGATGCGGCATAATCAACAATAAGGCCGTCGGTGGCGTCAACGCCAACCCTGTCGTCATCAGGGCCGAAGCAGTCTTTGATCAGTGCAATGCGTTCCTCAAGGGGAAATAACGGTTGTTTGCCGACATTGATGGCCACGGCGATGATGACCCGGTCAAAGAGACTCAGTGCCCGCTCAACGATGTCGAGATGACCATTGGTAATCGGGTCGAATGTTCCAGGATAGACGGCCACGGTAGGTTCGGAAGAGTGGATTTTTGGACAATGTGTAAGCGGGCACATAATTCATTTTGGGGGAAGAGGGGTATAGAGCCAGATGCCGGTTTCTCCATAACGGCGGCTGTCCAAAAGCTTTAGCCGATTCAGTTTTTCAGGCAGTAGCTGATTCTTTTTCTCTTCAACAAGGATAGTAGCATTGCCTGATATGAGTTCAGAATCTTCTACCATTTCCAATAGCCTCTCCGCCAGCTTTTTTTCATAGGGAGGATCAAGGAAAACCAGATCAAAGGAAGAGTTGGCCGGCAGATGGGCCTGCAAACGAGCAAGACTTGAGCTTCGGGACAGGTCGAGTTGAAAGGCACGTGCCGGGGCATCTGGGAAACAGTGCAACAGGTTGTGGGCAAGGATCTCCAGAGCCTTGCGGTCACGATCGACAAAAACAACCGATCCGGCCCCTCTGCTCAAGGCTTCAAGTCCATAAGATCCGGTTCCGGCGAAGAGGTCAAGGACATTTGCCCCGACAACGAGATCAGCCAGGATGCTGAAAACAGCTTCGCGGACCCTGTCGGTGGTCGGCCGCAAGGCACGGTGTTCCTTCCCCGGCCCTTTCAGCGTATGCCCTTTGGCTGTACCGCCGGTTATGCGCATAAAAACAGAGATGGTTTTTCAGGAACCCTGATTCTCTTCAAGGCGCGCCAGGATAGTTTCCCCCGCCCGAACGTGCTCGCGCAGGGTGATTTCAGCTTTCGTGCCGGGCGGGAGGTACAGGTCAACCCGGGAGCCGAAACGAATGAGGCCGTAACGTTCACCGGCGGCAACCGTGTCGTCTTTTTCCGCCCGGCAGACAATACGACGAGCAATAAGACCTGCCACCTGAACAACGGTGTAGGGGATGCCTGCCTCCGTGACCAGGGAAACAGCACAGTATTCATTGTGCAGGGCCGCTTTGTCCTTGTCGGCGGAATAAAATTTTCCCGGTTTAAAGGAGATTCCCCGGACTGTGCCGGTAAGAGGAATGCGGTTGACATGGACGTTAAAAACATTCATGAATATTGAAATCTTCAGACTCTTTCCGGTGAAAAAACGGT
>WGCP01000027.1 GCA_015493715.1 Desulfobulbaceae bacterium | reverse complement strand
TTAGTAACTATAGACCTATTTATCAAATCTTTTACTGTTGAGATTTCAAACTCCCAAATCTTTGTCATTACTAAGTATGTTGGTTTGGAGAAAACTGAGTGATGCTTTGGTGGGAGAAAGAACGTCATTTTCTTGGGATGGCAACCTATTGAGTTAGCCATTGGATAACGTAGACTATTTGAAGTGGTTATAAGAGCCAGACAAGGGTCCTTATGTAAGATGATGAAAAATTTATTTCTAATAGTTCCGTTGCTAAAGCTAAAATTGCTGTAATGTATAATGTCTCCAGGGGTTAACATTACTGTTTGGTAGGGGAGATTGAAAAATTCTTTTCTATAGTAAAAAATTCTTTGATTTGAAATTCAGCCTGAATGCGCTTGGTGCTTTCTGTTTGTTCGAGGGCTAATTCATAATCAATAGGAGCATTTTTACCGGCACCTGGATATGGGGAATTATAAACTTTGTCCCAAGGCTGATCGGCGGCATGGGATATATCTGAAAGTTGACGAGCCGTTGCTTTTTTGTAAATTTCTGCGAGCTTTTCGAGTATTTTTTTCTCCCTTGGCGAAAAGACGGTCATGTTAGGAGGTTTTTTAGCCTTAAAGCGTAATTCTTTATATTCTTGATCTTGGTCGTTGCTTGTTCGGTAAATATTCAGGGCATCTTTGAAGTCAGATGGAACTGTGCCATCTTTGATTTCAAGCCAAAAATTTTTAGGGACAGGCCCACATTCAAAAGCATGATACCGTAATCCTATTGACGGAAAACCGGTTAGTTTAAAATGCTCGAAATCAAGATAATGCAGAAGTTTAGACAACTTTGTTGTATTCAAATTGCTGGTTTCGTTAGCAAAGAACAAGATGGCATTCCTTAATTTCCGTCGCGCTTGATTCATGGTTTACTTATAGCGCATTTTCAATGAATAATAAAGCCGCCATGTAAAATTTGCGTGTTACTTTTTATTGAAGGTCTTATCTGTTCACATGGAGGGGATTTTTGCATAATTTTGGCCATCAAGTCAAGAATTCAAAATAATTCCATTCCATAATTCTGTTTAATAATTCGACTAAATAATCTATCCGCTCTTTCAGCCTCATCCCGCAACTTATAATACGTTTTCCAGTGCATATTCTTCGGCTTTTCAGGAAACGGTCCAGACAGATCTGCGCTACCACCTAATTGCTCTCGAATCTTCCTGGATTTCCGCATTAACCGCCACGGCCTGCTTTCCTGCTGGCTGCTGTAGCTAAGGTCATGACAATCACGGCAGAAAAAATATTTCCCCCCGTAAAGCACAGCAATCCTCCTGCCGCATCGGGGACAACGAAACCATTGTCTCCTTCCCCCATAATTACAGGGTGTCCAATCAAAGTATATTAGCTGCTCGATGTCCTCCCATTCTCCGCCATTTGGCCGGTTACGATAATTCAAAACAAGCCTGTTTGTTTCAACCCGGTAACCAATCGATCCGCTTTCTTCTCCCCTACATGACCAAGACAAAGTTCCTGTTGTGCCAGGGTAAAGGTATCTCTGTTTTTTCATCCATCGAATATCAATTTGATGTTGACTTTCAGTGGTTGATTTTGCCCCCCAAAAAAAATAGTTCCCAGATCCTGTACCGCCCATCGCTTACCTCATTTTATCGAAATCATTAGGCAACCTTACCCTTTTATGGAGTTCGTTGTTTTTTTGCATTCTGTGAAGCCCGTTTTTTACCTGCTTTCGTACGCGGTCCAGTAGATAATCCTCCGTGTAATTTGCATCTACCGTTATTGTACAGATCACGCCTTCTGCAAGGTCTTCCCGAGCGGGTCTTTGCCCCGCAAACCAAGATACGGCATATTGCAGGTATTGGAACGTCGTGCTCAATATATGTCTTGCACCATGCTTTCCAAGCTTCACGCGCCCGGTCATTCTCCTTTTGATCAAACACGAATAATTTTTGCCTGATATGCACCCCACAAAGAGTAGTGCCGGGTTGGGCTTGATTCTTACATTGCTTACCTGTCCAGGTCGTTGCACTACATCTCATTTTTCACCGGTAAATCTTGGGGTGATCTTGCCATTCTCATAGGCTTCATTTCTTTCTTTCCAGTTTATGGTTTGCCCATAAATTGCTCTGTGGTGCCGCTGTTTGCGTAATTATTTGTCCGGTACCATTGGTAAAGGAGAAGACAATACGTCCGCCTTTGCCTATGGACACGTCCAAGCTATCATTATTCCATAACCGCAAAAAAACAATACCCTTCTTACTTCTGTTTGCCCGGTAAAGCTCCTGTGGTGTCCATCCTTGCGCCCTGAGTGCTGCTCTATTCTCTTTCAGCCATTTAACGGCTTTCAGGTTCAACTTTGCCGGTTTGCGTTGTTGTCGCGCTTTTCTATCCAAAGGTTGAGAAATTGACCTAAAAGCAGTGGCGAGAGAAGAACTGTTTGTAGGGTGGAACGGTGCGGGTGGTTCTTCCGGTTCTGAAATATCGTTTTTCGATTCTTCTCTTGCTGGAACAGGTTGTTGCTTCTCGTATAATCCGCCTGTCACTCCGGCCAGATTACAAGCCGCTTCATACCATTCAACAAGGGACAAGCCATTGTGCCATGCTTCGGTATGATCTTTACCCCAGCGTTTTGGTATGATGGAGCGTTTGGCATTTTTAAACTTCTCCATCCACCATTTCCAAGTCTGTTTCCCCCCAGCCTCATCCGTATCAAGTGCTACCATGACAGCCGGACAGGCGGAAAGCTGTTTATCTTGCTCCAGTGTCGGTCTGTTGGTCGCTGATCTTAGTACCAAAGTATTAGTGCCTGTTTCCTGGTACAAGAGAATACCGTCAAGCTCACTTTCGACAATGACTACCGGTTTGCTGGGATCATAGAGGCCGATAAACCATGGTTGGATATCACTGCCGGGAAGTGCATAGTAACGACCATAATCTCCTGGATTACTTCGGCGGAATTTAACACCGGATACGGCTTTACCGGAAAAACTTGGTATGACAAGCCCGGCAGGAATTAATAACTTAGTGGGCTTGCCATCCTCTTTGAGTTTATTTGCAAGACCCCATTCCTCCCGTTTTCGATACTCATTTCGTTCCAACCATCCAAGGCGAAAGTCTTTGATGGTTTTTTCAGTCAAGCCACGATCTGTTTTAAGCCATGCAAGCGTTTCCTTGTGTTTTAGCAGTTTTTCGTGGGTTGCCTCAACCATCTGGTTTGTCATTTGTTGCCATGTGGAAACGGAAGTGACGGTCTTTGTTTCCTGGTCTCTTTTCCGCCTCCTTTGTACTTGCTTTCCTTGCATGTAAAGAGAGGTGCCTGTAACAAGTTCACGGGCCTCTTTGAAGTTCATTCCTTCATAATCTCCCAGGAATTGAATTTCATCTCCACTTTTACCGCACTGTCGGCACCAGTAGCGTCCGCTGTTGCTTTTGTCCGGCCATACACGAAAACGATCTCTCCCGCCACACCATGGACAAGGCCCAGCGTATTCACCGGCCGTCATCCGTTTCATGCTAAAGCCCAACGCGGCTATTCGTTCGAGAATCATCTTTCTTTTGCCCGGCAAAGAAGAGGTTTATGTTCCGTGCTCCTGCCGATGCAGGAACCAGGAAAACTGGGGATATAATTCCGCGCCCCTATAGGCGCGGATTATTTAATCCCCCTTTAGGGATGAAAAACATGCGGCTTCAACTTGCTGTTTTACCGAAATAACAAAGACGCATGTTTTTTTAAAACGCGAAAAAACGTGCGCCTTTTATCGCATTGTTTTTCCATTTAAAAAAGCCGCACCTGAAAAACATGCGCCTATGTGCGGCTTTGCACCTATGCTAACCTACTGTTTTTTCATCCTTACTTTTTCCGCGCCCTTTATCTTCTTGTTTCTTCGTAGTTTTATTTTGCATGATTTTGTCGTCTTCCTTCCGCGTATCTTCAGGAGGATCATAATTCACACCTACAATGCGAAGTTCATTTCTTAATTGCCCTTTACCTGCAGGTGTTTTGACCAGCTCTGCCCGTTTGCTATCAACAAGTACGTCCCAAAGGGGTGATAGTTGAGGCTTAGTAATCCTGTACGATTCTTTCAGTTGCTTACGTATCTCCTTCCCATCGCCCCTGTCCTTCAACTCTCTCCAAGTCAAGGCTTTAGGTGCCAACACTGATAACAACTCTTCGAGCATATCAGCAGCCGATTCCATACGTCCTTTTTCCAGGTCAACCAATTCCGGAAATCCTTGGTCACCTTTACGGAAAAAAAATTTATTTCCTTTTGCCGTATAGTTGACCTTGGACAGTTCCATGGAAAAATAGAGGTGTGGATTGTCCACTTTAAACTTTGCCGCTTCTTGCTCCTGCATGTGGGTAAGGTTGATACTGAAACGGACATTATCCACAAAGGCGGATGCGCCACGGGCCGCTATTTGGTTCGCCTGACTGGCGTAAGCTTTTCCAACATGATGGATAATCAGCACTGCGGCTTTGTTGTTGCGTGACACCGATTCGATAAATCCAATCCAGCGGGCAGCGTGGGCATTGGAGTTTTCATCAAGACCATAAAGGCGGGATAAGGTGTCGGTGATAATCAATTCAGGTTTGACTTGCTCTACGGTCTCCTTAAACCAGAGTCCCCATTCCGATACTTCGGGATCACCGCCCGGAGATTGTCCCATGAAAGGCTCCACGAGTCCTCGGCCCGGATAGATCATTAAATTCTCTTCCAGTTGCTCATAGGCCTGGTCGGCAGACAGCGGCTTAATTTGGGTTTGTGCATAAATTCGGCGCCACAGGTCATCTTCCCCGTCTTCAACATTTATCAGCAAGACCTTACGTGGCTTGATCGGCCTGAACGGTTCTATCCATTCGCCTGTAGCAACACAACGAGCCATAAGCAGGGAAAGGTTACTCTTCCCCGTCCCTCCCTGCCCTGCCATGATACCGACATCACCGGCAGGTATTATATTATGGATGACCCATTCTTTTTCCGGGGGTTTTTCCGTTACCCATTGCTTGACTGGAGCAAAATCATTGAGCTGTATCGGCGTTGGCTTTTGGTTGGTCTCAGTTTGCTTTAGATCCAGCCCTTCCTGACCTTGAGGGTCTGAGTCATCGACAGCGTACAAAGATTGCTCTTTGACAGCCTCGGTCAGCATTTCCGCTTCAAGATTCATGGCTCTTCCCATGGCTCAATAAAATGCTTTTTTTCGTGTTTCTTTGATCTGCCAATTAATCAGCGCCTTGCTTTCTCTGCGCGCTTAATGGTCTCCTGCCTGGATCGTTCGGCTTCGGCTTGATACTCATCCATGTCAAAAACGAGCTTACCGCAGACCTTAAAAATAATATTTGGGTATCGGGCCTGGCTGTGGAGCTTGTAGATGGTGTTATTCGTAAATGGAAGGGTGCCTTTTTCTACGCTTCTAACTTCAATCAGATTCATACTACTCACCTCAACGTAAGGATAACGGAACTCAATTATTGCTATAAATATACGTTTCGGTACCAACAGTGTCAAGCGAAACAAACGCCAAGACCAATTAATTTCGCAATGATTAAATGGTTCGGTATATACCGAAAAGCAATCAGTTAGCGTTACGAAATATTGAACTAACCAGGAAAATGAGTAGAGAGAGGGGGGGAGGGTCTATTTACGTTGATTCATCGTTCGACAGACATCAGAACAGAATTTTTTACGGCCTTTACGTTCAGCAACGTAGAATTTTTCACAATAGTCACAATAACCATAATAGTCTTGGCCATTGGAAAAAAGAAAATCAAAAAAAATCTTTACTGCTATTGCATCAAAAAAAAGTTGTCCTCGATCATTAGTATAAAAAACTGGGGTGACTTTACCATTAGAACATTCTAAGGGGGCACGAACCTTTTTATAGCCATCATGAGTTATGATAATTGTTTCACCGATCTGGTTAAACAAATCTGCAATTGCTCGAAAGGAAGAGATAAGGGAACCTGTAGTCAAATATTCAATCTCTTCTCTGGTAAGAGGGTCAGCATTTGCACAATCTTTTTGATCGTTTTTTCCCATTATTTTTAGAACCCTTACTAATGATCCCTCCAAATCACTATTTTTGCCAAACAGTTTATCTGCTTCTTTCTGCATTTCACAATATGTAATATTCCATGGCTTCTTATTTTTACTAAACTCCTTCAATAACTCGTTAAAATAACGCCTGATATTTTGTAACATCATCAATGATCTAATAGTCTGATTATCGACTTTTTCCTTCTCATCGAATAACAAGCTAAATCCCTCGTCTGTCATCCAATTAAGTTGTTTTTTTGTCAAATAATCAAGATGGGTGAAGAGAATATGGTTCTCAGAAAAATTGTATTCCAAATCAATAATGCTTATTGCTTGCCTGAATAATCTTTTTAAATCCCAATTTTCTAATCTCGGCGCAAGAAAATCCTCCAGCCATTTCCCACATTCAACCATTTTTGCCCACTCACTCTTTTTCTTCGCCATGTCAGCGGCCTCCAATGTTTATCATTCTTGAGGGCTGCCTTGCTTCCTGTAACCGATCTGACAAATTGACTGCATCTCGCAAAGACTGGTCTGCAAGGTGGGCGTAACGTTGCGTTGTCTTTGTATCCTTGTGTGTCAGAAGCTTTGACACTGTAAACAGATCTACACCTGCCGACACCAGGGAACTCGCATAGTGATGTCGTAATCCGTGCAAACGAAACTCTTTAGGCAGGCCCGACTTCTTTTTAATCTCAACCCATGGTCGCTTAAAATCCACCCGTCTTCCGCCATATTTACCGGGGAAGACATAAGAGGATTCGCCACGTGGAAGATCTTCCAGCACAGCACAGGCCTTGCCCGACAATGGGAGTGTTTCATCTCGTTTTCCCTTCGGATCACGCAATACAACAAGCTGCCGTTCCAAATCTATATCATTCCAGGTAAGATTAAAGACTTCTCCACGTCGCAGGCCTGTATAAAGCAATAATTTTACAAATCCGGCATCGGATACCATGGGCCAGTTGTCAAGGACCTGCAATAAACTTGAAAGTTGTTCATCATTCAAAAATTCGGTTACTTGATTATTGAGCTTTGGTTTTGAAACCTTGTCGCAAGGATTCAAACCATCATACATTCCCCACTTTTCGGCAACCGTGAACAATCGGGACAGCAAAACTACAACATGCTTGATAGTTGCCGGTGCATAGGGTTTTCCATGCTGGTTCTTGCCTTGTTTCATCGTTAACATTAACTTTTCCACATCAAAAGGGCTGATCTGGTCAAGTTGTTTCTTTTCAAACAAAGGTTGAAGATGCTTTTGATAGATGTACATATCCGACTTCCAGGACTTCTTATTTTCCTGAGCCCATGGTAAATAGCGTTTCCAGATATCTCTGAGCACAGGAACCCGTTTGCGCCGAATATTGAACTCGCCTTTCACTATATCTACCTTCAGCTTGGCCTCAATTTCTCTGGCAAGCTCAAGATTTGTGACAGTCCTTGAAGTCTTTCTACCATTCACCCGTACCGAGACTTTATATTTTCTCCCTTTTTTGGGAAATGCTTTGCCACATCTTGGACACACCTTACTTGTCAGTTTTGACTCACCACCACATGAACACCGAATATTTATCGCCATACCGACCTCCTTCCAGGGGAACTATAGGGGAACTCAAGGGGACACCTAAATACAATTTCGGTAGCAATGATACATACCGATACTTTTATATATACAGGTTTACACAAGGGAAGTCAATAAAAGTCAGAAGAAGGGAAAGACAACGAAAAGGAATGGCATTCAAGAGGTCAGCGGTTCGATCCCGCTTACCTCCACCAATGAAAATACAAGGGGTTAAACAATATTTTGCTTAACCCCTTTTTTTTTATGACCTCGTTGGTGGATCGGACTGGTGTACCGGTATAGACAGCTTATCGACATGCCTGCTTTTTCCGGAGCGCGGGAATAGAATTAAAATCAATCCTCTGTCTTGGTCAAGGCGTCTGCGATGGAAAGCGCATAGGGGTGATGTTTACGCAGAAAGACGGGCATGGTGTTTCTCACCTGCCTTGCAGCATCCATGGACGGATAGGTGCCATAGAAAACAAACAATGTCGGTGGATTTGTTTTTTTCCGCAGGATATGCAGTTTATCAATTATGGCAAAATAATCATCACTGATTAATAGTTTTTTCACGTTTTCTTCTGCCCTCTTTGAACTCAACATCATCAGCTGGATGGTATACTGCCCCCGGTATGCGCCAGCCAGCCATTCCGCACTCGCCCGCAAACGATCCCGAAACAACGCATCACCATCCCGGGCGACCGTCTTCACCTTATGTGCCCGCAACTCTTTTTTTACAACATCCCGTTGCACATGAATAATATTCTTTTTTTCTTCCGCCGCTGGTGCAGGTCGCTTCACTTCAGGCTGTTTAATTTCAACAGTTGTGCTCTTGCGAACCGTCTTCTTTTCCGCAGGAACGGATGGTAAAGACTCGCCGATCGGCACCGGTTGAGCGGTCGGAACAGTCGGAACAGGAACGGTTTCCGTCACAATCGGCGATACATTTTCCTGTTTTTTTTGTTGTATCTTCTCTGGTCGCGTGACAAAGAAAAAAATAATTCCAAGCACCAAAAGCACAGCGCCGCAGCCGACAAAAAGATTTTTCTTACTCTTGCTCCCCGTAAAAAGGTCCGACAATACATTTTTAGCTTTCAAATTTTTCGGTTCTTCCCGATCGGTATCCACATGATCAAGAAGGACTAAAAAAGATTGATCACTGCAGGATTTCCGCAATGCCTCTTCGGCGAGAATATTCGTCATCCTCGGGTTTCCGGCAGCCGATGTAAATATTTTCCCTATGGCCTCTCCGGTAAAAATTTCCTTATGTTCCCGGCTTTCAAGTCCTGCGGCCAGTAAGCGATAGATCAGATACCGCCCAGTTTCCTCTCTGGTCAAAGGTTCCAGGGTATAGCCGTATTCAATATCAACTCCCGTGCAGTAGACGGTGAGTTGCTTCAAATTGGCATCCAAACTCGGCCGTCCGGAAAGGAGAAGGGTAAGAACGGACAGGTCGTCCGTCTCACAGGGAAGTCGAAGCAACCGCTCCAGGGTAGCTAAAAAAATTTTCTCCGCATCATCAATGACAAGCACCACCCGTTGTCCATATCTCTTCCTCCGTTGCAGCTGCCGGGTCAACTCTGCAACTAAATCGACCTGTTCACCTCCGGCTTCCATACCCAGATCAAGACAGACAAGCCGTAAAAGATCATCAAAAGAACCAACGGGATTCTCGATGTAGATTACTTCGAATTCTTCCGGCAAACGCCCGGACAACACTTTGCACAGAAGTGTTTTGCCGCTGCCTTCACTGCCGATAAGTTTGACAAAGACTCTGCCGTGCTTGATATCACCCTCAAGTTGCGTGGAAATACGTTCTCTACCACCATCCGGAAAAAAAACTTCGGGATCGATTTCTTCGCAAAAAGGAGAGGTCTGCAGTTGAAAATGTTCCAGATACATAAAAATTACTAAGCGTATAAGTATCGGCCAAACTACCGGATAACGATCCAGCGGCACTGTTCGTGTTCCGGCACATCCGGAAACACGCAATAGAATATATAATTATCAAACAGTTGATCTCTTCTGTAAACCTCTTTTTTCAGCTTTTTAAGGTTTTCTTTCATTCTCCAATTATGTCCGCCCGCAATTGAAGGCAAAAGCAGTCCATCCCGCGTGGAGAAACATTTTTGGGCACGTCCTTTTTAATCCTTTTTTATTTCCACAACGGACTGGATGGTATAGTTTGTTTCTTTACAAGGTAAAGAAACCTTTTCCAGACAACGAGACATACGGATCAGGCTGCCGTGATGGCACCAACGCCCCGGTCCACAATCATAAATACGACTTCGAGACAACGATGAATGGTGCGGAATTACTTGTGCAGGCATTGAAAAATGAGGGGGTCACGTACATATTCGGCATCCCCGGCGAAGAAAATCTTGCTTTTTTAGAGGCATTACGAACCTCAAAAATCAAACTGATCCTGACCCGGCATGAACAGGCGGCAGGTTTTATGGCGGCTACGTATGGAAGGTTGACGGGGAAACCCGGAGTCTGCCTGGCCACCCTTGGTCCCGGGGCCACCAATTTCGTCACCAGTGTTTCCCATGCTCTGCTTGGAGGCATGCCCTGCCTGTTTATCACCGGTCAGAAACCGATTAAAAAATCCAAGCAGGGTCGGTTTCAAATTATTGATGTGGTTCGCATGATGGAACCCATTACCAAAATGACCCGTCAGATCGTCGGCGCAGACTCCATTCCATCCCTTGTTCGAGAGGCCTTTCGCGTGGCCGTCCAGGAAAAATCAGGACCGGTCCACCTGGAACTGCCCGAGGATATCGCCGCCGAAACGGCTCGCGCCTCCGTCTTTCCGGTTACCAGGGTCATTAATCCTCAGGTTTCCGAAAACGTCATCGCCGACACCATACCGATTCTCACCCAGGCAAAAAACCCCTTGCTACTCATCGCCGCCGCCGCCAATCGCAGGCGTACCTGCAGTGCCATTGAAGATTTTATTGAACGAACCGGTATCTACTTCTTCAGCACTCAAATGGGAAAAGGAGTGGTTAACGAATACCACCAGCGATGCCTCGGCACGGCCGCCCTGTCCGATAACGATTATCTCCATTGCGCCATTGACCGGGCCGATCTTATCGTCAATGTCGGTCACGATGTCGTGGAAAAACCTCCTTTTTTCATGACCCGTCAGGGTGTAAAGGTCATCCATATTAACTATTTCAGCGCCGCTATTGACGATGTTTATTTCCCGCAGCATGAACTCATCGGCGACATTACCCATACCATGCGTGGATTGGCGGGCAGAATACAGCCCGATTCCCTTGCCGGTGACGGCTATTTTTCCAGAATAAAAAAGGAAATCGAAAAAAATATTTTCCTCCGCCGACATGACGAATCCGTTCCCTTTAGTCCACAACAACTTGTTTCCGTTATCCGGGAAAATATACCAGAGGAGTCAATCCTCTCCCTGGATAACGGCATGTACAAAATATGGTTTGCCAGAAATTACAAGGCCACCAACCCCTCATCCATGCTACTCGACAATGCATTGGCCACCATGGGCGCAGGCCTTCCCGTCGCACTGACGGCAAAAATACTGCATCCCGAAAAAAAGGTTGTGGCCATCTGTGGAGACGGAGGATTCATGATGAATTCCCAGGAGCTGGAAACAGCCGTTCGCCTGCATCTTGACCTTATTGTTCTTCTTTTACGCGATGATGCACTTGGTATGATCCGCTGGAAACAGGCAGGCATGAACCTGCCCGACTTTGGCCTTGAATTCGGCAACCCCGACTTTGTACTCTATGCCGAAAGTTACGGCGCCTGCGGCCACCGGATAACCAGGCAAGATGAGCTGGCGACGACTCTGCAGGCATGCCTTAACAATCCAGGCGTACATCTTATTGATATCCCGATCAATTACTCAGAAAACACTTCTGTTCTCATCGATGAGCTGAAACAAAAGACATGCCTTTTATGATATTTTCGTTTTGCTTTTACCGGTATTTGATGCCTGAGAAATTACCGTAAAAAAGAACAAAAAAAAATTTCGCACTTTTTCAAGCCATAACAAACCATTATTGCTATGGGTAATTCTACCCAGATAAAATCCAGTACTGTTGCCCATTGACAACAGCCTCTTTTTTTCTGTATAGAAATCTATGCTTTCTTCAATAGAGTCAAAAAATACAGGGATGCACCATCTGGCCGGTGACCGTCGTCATTCTATCCGGCACAGATTACGAGGTGGGCCGATGGCAATAAATCCTCGTATTTTAGGGCCTATACTTGACATCAGCCTGCATGGAATGTTGTTTGAATACTCTGGGGAAGACCTGCCCAACACCTCATTTATGGAAATTGGTATATTTGTCAGCGAATCGAAAACAATTCTCACGGGTATCCACACCAGAACGGTCCGCGACCATATTTCAGACACATGCAGCAGCTTTATTCCGATAATCCGTAAAATCAGGGCGGTCGAATTTCTCGACCTTAGCGCTCATCAGCAGAATCAATTGCGCCGCATCATCTCTTCGCTGAGTACCGATACCCTTTAACCCCATTACAAGCGGCAGAAATTCTTTTTTCCCGACAACATTTCGCTTTCTCCAACTTTTTCATTTTCACTTTTTCCGATTATCCGGAAACACATATACGTGTTGTTTATCCTGCTGAAAACACGATAAACATATAATAACTTGCAGGATTCAAGCTTAACCAATTGAAAATTCATATCGGACTCCTGCTCCGTCCTGTCACTCCGCGCAACCGATTTTCGCCATTGATCCCAAAGTAGCCTTTCCTTTTATTATTCAAATAACACCATAAAAACAGTAAAATAAACGATACCCCCCCGTCGCAAGGCAACGGCCAACACAGCAACGTTCATTTTTCCGAACTTACGGATTAGTTTTTCCGGAAAAAAGGAAAAACTAATCCGTAAAAACACCCCCCTTGCGCTGTATCAGCATAACATATTGAAATAAATAATAAAATAAATAAATTTCCATCTGGGCACGCCGGATGCAATATAGGCGACACAACATCAATCAAAAAAAGACAAACAGTTCATATACAAAAAAGAAGGAGTGACAAAGGAATGAAAACAACAGCCTCAGCAATCCTTACCGGAGCGGCCCTGGTCCTACTGGCCATCCCCCAGGCCAAGGCAACGACCTATACCTATGCCGACAACTGGTTCAACTGGCCAGGATCCCAATACAACACAACTACACTTGGGGACGAAAACGGAACGCCCCAAATTGATCACATGAAGGTGACCATCAACGGTGGTTACCTTGAATCGGTCAGTATCTTTCTCCACAATTCCACAACGCGTCAGCACTTTGATTCCCTGTTTATCTCCACCGGCGGAGCCTGGGACAGCTGGGATTACTTTGTTCATGATGGCGGCGCTCGCAATGGTGTTTCCACCGGTAATGTGCCAACGGATGGGTTATACACGGTGGCAAGCGATTATGCCTATACACTGACAACAACCAACCGCATTGGCAACCCCAATGGAATTGACAAAGGATCGTTGACGAATAGAAACAGCGCGATCGGCGGCACCCTTGTAACAGGTTCTTTTGGAAATTCGATTTCCTCTTCCTCAAACGGCGGACTCTTAGTTGCCAAGATCGTCTACGACTTCACCACACTCTCTGACAGAATTGCTATTGATGATCACGACCCATTCTTCGTTGCCTATGCACCATGGTGTGACAACGATATCATCGGCGGCGGCACGGCACCGGTCCCGGAGCCGGCAACCATGTTGCTGTTCGGCACCGGTCTTGCGGGCCTGGCAACCGTTGGCCGCAAAAAATTGAAGCGCGATTAAACCATCTCTTTCTCCTCACAGTCGGCAGGGCCATTCAGCCCTGCCGTTTTTATTTACCCGCCACAACTTTTCTGCTACCCTTGTTCTCGTTCAGGTCTTCACCTTTTTATTTTCCCCTATCGGTCGGAATGTGCAGCAGATACAATTTCCTCTGAAGGCAACATAAAACCTTGATGTGAAAAAATGCCGGTCTTTCAACTCCCCGGGGAAATTGTTTTCCCAAATCCCGACTTTGCCGAACCTGACGGACTCCTTGCCGTTGGCGGCGACCTATCGCCCAAGAGATTGCTTGCCGCCTATCGCCTCGGCATTTTTCCCTGGTTTTCCGAAGGAGAACCGATCCTCTGGTGGAGCCCTGCTCCCCGCCTGATTCTCATTCCCGAAGAATTTCATTGTCCTAAACGATTAGCCAGAACCATGAGACAGGGAGTGTTCACCGTAACCATTGACACCGATTTTGCAGGGGTAATCGGCCGGTGCGCAAAAGTTCGGATCAATTCAGGAGAAGGCACCTGGATCACCGATGCCATGCAGGATGCCTACATCAGACTCTATGAACTTGGATACGCCCACAGTGTCGAATGTCGACAGGAAGGAAAACTCGTTGGCGGATTGTACGGCGTCTGCATTGACCGATTTTTCTTTGGGG